>CBDVDB010000231.1:0-3903 GCA_965372625.1 uncultured Nitrospinaceae bacterium | reverse complement strand
GTTTGAGAAATAATATTCAATCCCTATCCCAAGGAGGTCTGGTATGAAGCGTTTCGCACCCCTCTTATCCGCCCTATTCATCACGCTGGTTTTGGCCGGTTGCGGATCGTCGGGCAAAAATTTCCCGGCAGTGCATGTCGGTGAAATCAAAAACGGCGTCACCTCCCAGGCGCAAATCCGCGACTGGTTCGGCATCGCCTTCAAGGAAGGAATGCGCAACGGCGACGCCATGTGGACGTATCAGTTCGACACCTATACCGCCATCGGCGAGGACAAATCCAAGGAACTGGTGATCCTGTTCGACCAGGATCTCATCGTCAAGGGTTACCGTTACGCCTCCAACATAGATTGAGAGAACCGGCGTCCGGTGGATTCTCTTTGAGCATTGATGCCATGACCTCCTTCCAATTGTTCGTGTTCGACTTCGACGGCACGCTGGCCGACACCCAACGCGATATCGCCGACTCGGTCAACCGCGCGCTGGCGGAGTTGGGGCTGCGAACGCTCGACCGGGAAACTCTATTCACCTGCATCGGCAAAGGGGTCGACCACTTGATGGCCCGGTCGCTCGAGGGCACCGGCTGCCACGACCTGCCCCGCGTAACCGGCGCCTTCCTGAAACATTACGAAGCGCATCTGATGGACCAGACCGCTCTCTTCCCGAACTGCCGGGAAACCCTCGCGCATTTTTCCCACAAGCAAAACACCATCCTGTCCAACAAGCCCACCCGCTTCATCACCCGGATACTGGACGCGCTGGACTGCCGCGCTCCGTTTGCCACCATCATCGGCGGCGATTTGATGCCGGAGAAAAAACCCGACCCCGGCGGCCTCCGCCACATCATGGCAAAACATAATGCCCGCCCCGAGGAGATACTCATGATCGGCGACAGCCTGGTGGACATCGAAACCGGCAAGCGGGCCGGAGTCCGCACCTGCGGCGTCACCTACGGCCACGCCGGCAGGGAATCCCTCGAGGCCGCCCAACCCGACTGGATCATCGACGACCTCTCGGAACTCCAACAGCATTTTAAATGAGCGCAGACCTCATAGGATTTAGACCTATGGAAAATTCCGGGCAATGGTGCTTTCATGCTCCCCTCCTTACCAAGGAGGGGATACAGGGGCGGTTATAAACTCCCCCTTCTCCGAAGGGGGCCGGGGGGCTTCTTCCTTCTGCTGTTGTTCTATTTATCGAGCGGTTTTAAAGTACGCCCCATAAATGGGGCAACTACAAAATACTTTAAAAACCAACCCCACCTGTATCCTCCCCTTAGTAAGGGGAGGACTAATTCGGGTCCAGCCTCAGGCTGGCCGGGCGTTGCCCGGCCCCATTTGACAATACTCCCGGGACTGCCTACAATTGCCGATTCCTATGAATCCGAAAGAGATTAAAACCATATATTTAATCGCCATTTGCGGGACCGGCATGGCCTCCCTCGCCGGCCTCCTGCAAAAGGCCGGGTACCGCGTGACCGGGTCGGACGCCAACGTCTACCCCCCGATGAGCACGCTGTTGCAAAACGCGGGCATCGAAATCCGGCCCGGCTATAAAAAGGCAAACATCACCGGCGAGATCGACCTGGTGGTGGTCGGCAACGCGGTATCGAAGGACAACGAGGAAGTGCTGGCGGTGCAGGCGGCGGACATTCCGTATATCTCCCTGCCGCAGGCGCTGGCGCGGTTTTTCCTGGAGGGGCGCAAGTCGCTGGTGGTAACCGGCACCCACGGCAAAACCACCACTACCGCCATCCTGAGCTGGGTGTTCGAGGCCTGTGGCGAGAAACCCGGCTTCATGGTGGGCGGCTGGCTCAAGAATTTCGACACCAATCACCAACTTCCGGGGGGCGGCTGGTTCATTACCGAAGGCGACGAGTACGACACCGCCTTTTTCGACAAGGGACCCAAGTTTCTGCATTACCGGCCGTATGCGGCGATTCTGACGAGTATTGAATTCGACCACGCGGATATTTTCCGGGACCTGGACCATATCAAGGAGGCCTTCAAAAATTTCGTAAAAATAATCGACCCCAAAGGTTTTCTTTTGGTTGAATTTTCCGATAAAAATACGAAAGATGTCATTAACCATGCACCATGCCGGGTGGAAACCTACGGGTTTTCGGACGAGGCCGACTGGCACCTCGCCGATTATAAATTCGAGGACGGGCTTGGCCGGTTTACCCTGAACCATCACGGTAAAACAGTGGGACAATTTCACCTGCCGATGATCGGGCGGCACAACATCCTCAACGCCGCGGCGGTGACGGCACTGGCCCTCATGTGCGGCCTGTCAGCAGATTCCGTGGCCAGGAGCTTGAAAGAATTTAAAGGTATAAAACGCCGCCAGGAAGTGGTGGGAGAAAAAAACGGGGTGACGGTGATCGACGATTTCGCGCATCATCCCACCGCCATCCACCTGACGCTGGAAGGGGTGAAAGACGCCTGGCCGGGTCACCGCGTGTGGGCGGTGTTCGAACCACGCTCCGCCACCTCGCGCCGAAATATTTTTGAAGATCAATTGCCGGAAAGTTTTAAACTGGCGGACAAAACGATCATCGCCGATCTGTTCGCGCCGGAGAAAATAAAAGACGACGAGCGCCTCGACCCGCAACAGGTGGTGACCGCGATCAAGGGGCAAGGACGCGAGGCCTGGTTCTTCCCGACGGTGGACGAGATCGTCGAGTTCATTGCCGAACAGCAACAGCCGGGGGACGTGGTGATGATCATGTCCTGCGGCGGGTTTGAAGGCATTCACCAAAAACTGCTGGACCGTTTATAACATGAACACACTGGGACAACTCAAACTGGAGATGATGCGCCGGGGCGTGAGCTTTGCCAAAAACGTCCGGCTCGATGAGCGCGTCGCGCCCGGCCTGTTCGCGGAGGGCCAGGGACAGGCCATCATCCTGTCGCTGGCGGAGGATTTTTTCGTGCGCGCCCGGGTGAATCCGGACAAGAGCGTGGGCCTTTTGATCGATATTCAAAAGGATAAAGTGGTTTTGAACCCGCAGGCGGGGCCCTTGGAAATAGGCGTCATTCCCGCCCCGCAGTTTTTAAAGGACCGGCAGGCGGCCCGCAACCCGGCGTCGGCCCTTATTCAGCTCGACGGCTACTGCCTCAACCTCCGCCTCCGCGTGGAAACCGGCACGCGCCAGTTGAACCTGAGCCTGGAAGACACCATCAGTCTTATCCGCGCCGCGTTTCAGGAAGGCGCGGCCGATCTGGTGCAACTCAATATGGATCATTGCGTGGAGAAGGACCGGGGGTTTTCCCGGCTGGCGCCGCTGGTGCAGAGCATCAAGAAAAATTTCCGGACGTTCGCCGCCCTGCGCGGGTTTCCGCCGGATGACCTGGGCGTGATCGATTCCTTCTACGCGGCGGGGGTGGACTTGATCGTCTTCCCGCTGGAGCAATACGATCACAACGGAGAGGTGCAACCCGCGCTCCCGGCCAAGCAGGGAGCCAAGGCGCTGGAGTATGCGGCAGGAGTGTTCGGTCCCGGCACTGTCGCCACTGAACTGGCGCTGGACTTTAAGAATCCGCAACCCCTGCTGGAAAAAATCACGGCGCTGTCGAAACAGGGGATCATTCCTCTCATCAAACTTCCGGAGCGGGGCCTGCAGGAGGCCGATCGATTGCAGGAAGTGCGGCGGGTGGCGGAGCATCTGCACCAGACCGCGCAGCAAGAAAAACTCAATTTGAAATGGCTCTATCCGGCGGGGGGTTGGTTCAGTCCGCTGGACGCGTCCTTCTATATAGAAAAACCGGAGGCCGCCCGCCTCGCCCAACGGCCGGTGTATCAGTCGACTCTCGGCAAAACCGCCTCGGAGGGCTTCGCCGCCCTGCGCCGCAAACTGCGCATCAAAAGCGTCAGCGACTCCTACGAATCCGCCGGACTGTAAA
>CBDVDB010000230.1:0-3907 GCA_965372625.1 uncultured Nitrospinaceae bacterium | reverse complement strand
CCCTTCCGGAAGTCTTTCGGGATATAATGTCATTAGATGAAAACGCAGCAAATTCCTAAAAGTGCGCAACCCGCCACCACGCTGAAAGCACTGCTGGTAGGGGTCGAGATCACTGGATCGGGTACCCCTCAAGGACATTCTCTGGACGAGCTGGAGGGACTGGCGCGCACCGCCCATTACCAACCGGTCGGCTATTTTACCCAACGGTTGGCATCCATCAACCCGAGGACCTTCATCGGCAAGGGTAAGGTGGACGAGTTGGTCACGGCGGTCAAGCACCACAAAGCCGATGCGGTGATCTTCGACGAAACGCTCACCCCGGCGCAAACGCGCAACCTGGAAAATATTCTGAAGTGCGGCATTGTGGACCGGCCGTGGATCATTCTCGAAATTTTCCATGACCACGCCCGCACGCGCGAAGCCAAAACGCAGGTCGAACTGGCGCGGCTGAAATATGCCCTGCCCCGCCTCACTCGGATGTGGACTCATCTGTCCCGGCAAAGAGGCGGCATTGGGTTGCGTGACGTCGGTGAAACGCAGATTCAATTGGATCGGCGCATCATCCGCGACAATATCGCCAAGCTCAACAGGAAGCTCAAACTCATTCATCGCGAACGCCAAACTCAAAGAAAAGCGCGCCAGGGCGCTTACCTGGTTGCGCTCGTGGGTTACACCAACGTCGGTAAATCCACTCTGATGAACTGCCTCACCGGAACCGATACCCTGGTGGCGGATAAACTGTTCGCTACGCTCGACTCCACCGTGCGCAAGATGAAAAAAAATTTCCCCTACCCCCTCCTGCTGGCGGATACGGTCGGGTTGATCGACAAACTGCCGCACGATCTGGTGGCCTCGTTCAAAAGCACACTCGACGAAATCCGCAACGCCAACCTGCTCCTGCATGTGGTCGACATCAGCCATCCCAACTACCGGAACCAACTGCGCATCGCGGAGGAACTCATCCGCGAACTGGACGCGAACGAGATACCGGTGGTTCTGGTCTTCAACAAGATCGACCGGGTGGCCGGGGACGATACCATCGGCCACATGAGACGGCAGTACCCGGAAGCGGTGTTCGTCTCCTGCCAACAGGACCTGGGAATGGACGATCTCAGGGAAGCGATCGTCAGGGAATACGAGGCGAATCTATTGCCCTTCCGGGTGGAACTTCCATACCCGCAGAACAACTTGATTCAGCAAATCCGAAAGCACGCGCTGATCATCAAGGAAGATTACCGCAAGACTTCCGTCACCCTGGATTTACGGGTGTGGCCGCAAAACAAATCCAAACTGCTGGAAATTCTCGACGGTCATCTCAAACCGGTGGCCGGGTAAAGTTCCCCGCATTATTTTTTGGACATTTCGGTAACGACATACAACCCCTTATCCGTCACCCGGTATTGCCCCGATACCGCATCCCCTTTCTTGAGATCGCCGATACCCGAAAAACCCTTTAATTTCGATTTATCGTTCACCACCACGGTAAATCTTTTTTTTGTGGCGGGATCCTTGATGGCCACTTTACTCTTGGCCGCGATCACTTTTTTGACGTTGCCGGAAAAGGAAACCGCATCCCCCGCCCAGGCGGAAGCGCCGGTGAACGCGAAAACCACAATCAAACAGACCCCGAACCATCGTTGGATCGTATGCATAGTGCCTCCTCAAGCCACCCGGATTAGGGTGACCTTAACGGATTAAGGTTTAAATATTAAAATGGGATTTCAGGAGGAAATTATACCACGATGAGATTGGCGTGGTTGACGGCGAGCTTTTTTTTGCCGGCCTGTTTGAAAAACACCACCACCTTCCAGTCGCCCTCACTGCCTTCGCGGTTCACCACCACACCGGTGCCGAACTTGGGATGCAGGACTTTGGTGCCGACACAATACTCGCCGTTTCCGAAAGACGACCGCGGGGCCGCTGCCGGCAGCGATACCTCCGGCTTGCTGCCGTACCTGTAAGAGGGCCGCGACTCGTATCCTGCCATCGCCACTTCCTTCTCCAGCACTTCGCCGGGAATGGCCGAGAGAAAATCCGAAGGTTGATAATTGTACGTATTGCCGTAAATGCGCCGCCGCATGGCATTGGTGATCATCAACCGCGACTTGGCGCGAGTGATGCCGACGTAGCACAAGCGCCGCTCCTCCTCGAACTCCTCGGTACTGGACATGGAACTGGCGTGAGGAAGCAAACCGTTTTCCACGCCGATCATGCAGACGCCCTCGAACTCGAGGCCCTTGCAGGTATGCAGTGTCATCAGCGGCAGAACGCCGCGGCTGTCGTCGATATTATCCTGATCCGAAACCAGCGCGGTCGTATCCAGAAAATCCCTGAGGGAATCCTGCGGATTATTTTCGCTGAACTGCTCGACCGCTGAATATAACTCGTTGAGGTTTTCCAGGCGGCTGCGGCTTTCGACGGACTTATCCTTTTCGAGTTTTTCCATATAGCCGGTGCGCGCCAGAATTTCATTCACAAACTCGGCCGCCGCCCGCTCTTCGCAAATCGTATGCAGTTGATCCAGCAGCGCCACGAACTGCGCGATCTTTTTCGCCGGACCGACAGACACCACGGACTGCGCCTCCCGCAATCCCTGAAGCAGGGACAGCCCTTTCTGATCGCAATACGCTTCTATTTTTTCCAGAGACGATTTGCCGATGCCGCGCGTCGGTACGTTGACGATGCGTTTCAGAGAAACCGAATCGTCAGGATTCAGCACCACCCGCATGTACGCGAGGATGTCTTTGACTTCCCGGCGTTCGTAAAACTTGAGGCCGCCCACCACCTGGTAGGGAAGAGCCAGCAGTCGCAGTTGATCCTCGATCACCCGCGACTGGGCGTTGGTGCGGTACAGCACCGCCATATCGTTGAAGGACAGTCCGTCCTCATTGACCCATTGCTGGATGCGTTCGCACACGGCGCGGGCCTCGTCCATCTCGTCCGCCGCCCGGTAATAAATAATTTTCGCGCCCGCTTCGTTTTCGGTCCACAGAGTTTTATCCTTGCGCGCTACGTTCTCTCTCACTACGGCGGCGGCCGCCGCGAGAATATTCTGCGTCGACCGGTAATTCTGCTCCAGCTTGATGACGCGCGTGTTTGGAAAATCCTTCTCGAAGTGCAGGAGGTTTTCCAGGTTGGCTCCGCGCCAGCGGTAAATGCTCTGGTCGTCGTCGCCGACCACGCACACGTTCTGATGGCTCTCGGCCAACAGCCGCACCAGATTGTACTGGGTCACGTTGGTATCCTGAAACTCATCGACCAGCAAATAGCGGAATTTTTCATTATAAGTCTCCTTGATCGCGGGATGGTTACGGAGCAAGCGCACCGTCAGCATCAACAGATCGTCGAAGTCGAGGCCGTTGTTGGCTCGCAGTGCCTTTTGATAGACCGGGTACACCTCCGCCGCTTTCAATTGCGGACCGTAGGAGTAGGCGTCCAGCCGGATATCGCTGGCGAACAGGTAGTCGTTCTTGAACCCGCTGATGTGGCCGAGAAGTGACCGTGGGGCGAAGGACTCTTCATTCACGTTCGCGGCTTTCATGCATTTCTTGACCAGTGACAGTTGATCCTGCGCGTCATAGATCACGAAGTCGTTGCTGTAGCCCAATTCGTGAATGTGCCGGCGCAGCAGTTTCAGGCAAAACGAGTGGAAGGTGCTGATCCATGGATAGGTTTCGCACGAGCCCAGTTTCTGGTACACGCGGTCGAGCATTTGCTTCGCCGCTTTGTTGGTGAAGGTGATCGCGAGGATCGATTCCGGCGGCACCTGTTTCTCACGGATCAGATAAACGATGCGGTAGGTGATGGCCCGCGTCTTGCCGGAACCGGCGCCGGCGACCACCAGCACCGGACCCTCGGTATGCCGGACCGCTTCTAATTGCTGTGGATTGAGTTCGTCGGAAAACAT
>CBDVDB010000229.1:0-3923 GCA_965372625.1 uncultured Nitrospinaceae bacterium | reverse complement strand
CGATCATGTTTTTGGGTTGGACTTTCTGGTCGAATTCTTCGGCGGTGAGGAGTTTCAATGCGACGGCGGCTTCTTTGAGTGTGCTGTTGTCCTCGAACGCTTTCTTCGCCACTTTCGCGGCGTTGTCATAACCGATATGAGGATTGAGCGCGGTGACCAGCATCAATGAGTTGTTGAGGTTCTCTTCGATCCTGGCCTTGTTGGGTGCGATGCCGGTGGCGCAATGCTCGTTGAACGAGCGGCAGGCGTCGGATAAGAGGCGGATGGATTGCAGGAGGTTGTAGATCATCACCGGCTTGAACACGTTGAGCTCGAAGTTGCCGGACGCGCCGCCGACGTTGACGGCGGTATCGTTGCCGATCACCTGCGCCGCCACCATGGTCAGCGCTTCGCACTGGGTCGGGTTGACCTTGCCGGGCATGATGGACGAGCCGGGTTCGTTGGCGGGCAGGTTAAGCTCGCCGATGCCGCATCTTGGACCCGACCCCAGCCAGCGGATGTCGTTGCCGATTTTCATCAGCGAGCAGGCTATGGTTTTCATGACGCCGCTGGCTTCGACGATGGCGTCGTGCGCCGCCAGCGCCTCGAACTTGTTGGGCGCGGTGATGAACGGGTGTTTGGTGATGTTGGCGATTTCCTTCGCCACCTTGAGCGGGAAATCCTTATGGGTGTTGATGCCGGTGCCGACGGCGGTGCCGCCGAGCGCGATCTGGTGCAGGCGCGGCAGACAGCAGTCGATGCGCTGGATGGCGTTGTCGAGTTGCGCGGCGTAACCGCCGAACTCCTGCCCCAGCGTCAGCGGGGTGGCGTCCATCAGATGCGTCCGGCCGATCTTGATGATTTTCTTGAACTCGTCCGATTTCTTTTTCAGCGTATCGCGCAAAGCCGCCACGGCGGGGACGAGCCGGTCGTGTATCTGCTCGACCGCCGAGATGTGCATGGCCGTCGGAAACGTGTCGTTGGAGGACTGGCCCTTGTTGACGTCGTCGTTGGGGTGGACGGGGGTTTTACTGCCCAGCTCGCCGCCGGCGATCTCGATGGCGCGGTTGGCGATCACTTCGTTGGTGTTCATGTTGGTCTGGGTGCCGCTGCCGGTCTGCCACACGAACAGCGGGAAATGGTCGTCGAGGGTACCGGCGATCACTTCGTCCGCCGCCTGGACGATGAGGTCCTTTTTGTCGGCGGGCAGGACGTGCAGTTCGGCGTTGACGATGGCGGCGGCTTTTTTGAGGATGCCCATCGCCCGGATGATCTCGGCCGGCATTTTTTCCCACCCGATATTGAAATTGATGAGCGACCGCGCGGTCTGTGCGCCGTAATATTTGTCGGCGGGAACCTTGATCTCCCCCATGCTGTCCGATTCCATCCGGTAATCCATAATTCCTCCAAAATTATCCCCCTCCTTTTCAAGGAGGGGTTAGGGGTGGTTATATTCCTTCAGATGATTTAGTATTTGATCGATAATCCAATCCAGACTGTCGTAGACCTCGTTGTTGGTGAATCGAATAATTTTAATTCCATGCGATTCAATTCGTTTTTGCCTGATAACATCATAATCTTCATTATTTTCACCATAATGAGAATCACCGTCTATTTCAACCGCAAGCCTTGTCTGAGGGCAATAAAAATCCAGGATAAAATCATCGATACTGTGCTGTCTGCGGAATTTATATCTCTCCAGTTGCTTGCCTTTTAATTGATTCCAAAGAATCCTTTCGGCGGGCGGCATGTTGTTTCGCAGGTTTTGCCGCAGGCCTTTCAACTCTTTTTTGTTGAATCGCGAAACCATGGGATATTATCAACCCTCCCAGCCTTCTCTTAATAAGGAATAAATTATCAACCACCCCCCAGCCCCTCCTTTGGAAGGAGGGGGGCAGGTTAGCTCCGGCGCTTCGCCGGCTAACGCATGAAATAATATTCCGCTTCCGGCAGGTGTTCTTTTATATACGTTTTGAATTTTTTGAGCAAGCGTTGTTCGGTTTGCCGGACGGCTTCGCGGGTAATGCTATAGTGTTCGCCGATTTCTTTCAAGGAGGTTGGGTCCTCGGCCAGGATGCGGGTGGCAAACAGTTCTTTTTCAATAGGTTTCAGGTCTTCGAGGAAGGCCTCGATTTTTTCGTGGAGGGCTTCATGGAACTGGCTTTTTTCGACGGCCTGCGCCGGGTGGCGTCCGTCGCTCAGGGATTTGGCGGGCGTCATTTCGCTGTCCGGGTGGGCGGGGGCGTCCATCGAGACATCGGCGGCGCCGAGGCTGGCCTGCACGTCGATCACGTCTTTTTCCGTGACGCCGAAGTGGTCGGCCAATACTTTGGACGAAGCCGTGAAGCCCTGCTCTTCCAGCTTGGCTTTTTCCTTTTGCAGATTGTAAAGCAGTTTGCGGCGGGCGTTGGTGGTGCCGACGCGCACCAGCCGCCAGTTGTCGAGGATGTATTTCAGGATATAGGCCTTGATCCACCAGCTGGCGTAGGCCGGCAGGCGCACGCCGCGGAACGGGTCGAAATTCTTGACGGCTTTCATGAGGCCGACGTTGCCCTCCTGAATGAGGTCCATCACGTTCTGCCATTCGCGCCGGAAGGTCATGGCGATTTTGACCACCAGCGTGAGGTTGTCGGTGACGAGTTTGTAGGCGGCCTGCGCGTCGCCGGTGTCCCGGTAGCGGAGGGCGAGTTCATGCTCCTCTTCCTCGGACAATTCGGCGTAATGGCGGATTTCGTTGAGGTAGGCGGTGAGCGGGTCGAGCGGCGCCAGCGCATCGCTGCCGCGCAGGACGGGCAGGGGCCGGGCCGCCTCTTCCGCTTCATTCTCGTCGGAATCGTCGTCCAGCACTTCCGGTTCCAGGGGCAGGTTTTTCCCATCCCCGTCCTCGGGGTGGAGATCCTTATCCTCCTGGAGTCCGGAGTCTTTATTTAAAGGGTCGTTCATAATCAACAAGTTATCCGGTTGGGCCGGTTTCGCCTTATTTTTCAGGGAATAGGAACCGTTGAATGCCGGTCTTATACACAGTACAATGACGGCATGCGATGGCTCATAGCCCTTTCAATACTGGTCGTGGTGGTTTCACTGGTCCGGTGGTACCTGGGGGCTCCCCAGACAGCCCAAAGGGAGCGATTGTCCACGGAGATGGTCCAGGACCCCAATTGCGAAACCTACGTTTCGGAGACGGCAGCCATCCGGGCCACCATTGCCGGACGGGACCATTGTTTTTGCAGTGAAAAATGCGCCGATGAATACCGGAAAAAGTACAGCGCCGTATGAGTTCGGTTCAAATAGCCCCAAATTTATCCATATTGTACCATAACCTATTGGCAATCCCGGTTGGGGCCGGGTCCGCCGCGGGCCGGGAAATGGAACCTGGAAAGGAAACATTGTGACGCACAAATCTGGATTGAGGATGGTGATGGCCCTCGGGCTGATGTTATGGATGGCGGGGTCCCTGCAGGCGGCAGAAGCCCCGAAGCCCTGCGAGCCGGTGGAGACGAAGGGGGTCAAGGTCGAGGGCTATATCTCCAAAAAGTTCAAGAAGCAGAAGCGGGCGATCCTCCAGGAGTTCAAGGAGATCGGCCACGTCCGCACGGCGATCCGCCCTTATCCCATGGGGGACACGGCGAAGGTGATCGGCATCGGCCGCTGCGTTCCCGCTTATATTGCGCGGCATGTGATGGCCAAGACGCTGAAATACACCAGCGGCATTGGCATGCTGGTGCAACAGGCGTTTCTGCCGACGCACTGGATGGGTATTGCCACCACCACCTTCGATGAGGCGTCACAGCAGTTGGTGACGGAGGAGCAGGTCAAACAGTTGATGGACCCGTCCCTGGGAGATGAGGCGTTTCACATTCTGTACCGCAAGTTTTCCGTGCAGGACGATCTGGTGCCTTATTTCGGACTCAAATCGAAGAACGTTAAAAAGGTGGAGGAGTGAG
>CBDVDB010000228.1:0-3945 GCA_965372625.1 uncultured Nitrospinaceae bacterium | reverse complement strand
GACAAGAAATTATGCTCAGGAACTGGGCATCAAGTGGGGTGCGTTTACCGAAAGAAATACTGGCGGAGACAATAGCTTCCCTGCGGTTATTAAAACGGGTGGTTTCAATCCTGTGGCCCGCACGGTTAACCCGAATGAACGGTTCACCCGCAGCCAGGACAGCCAAAACTTTAATGCGCCCCATCTCAATTTTCCGGCAGCGTCATTTGAAGCCCTCGATCCTGGATATAATGTGGATTTGGGAATCCCCGGCAGCCCCACTGGAGTTTTCGGCATATTGCTGTCCACGCTCAGTCAGGACCATGTGCTCGATATTCAGTTGGAAGCCTTGGAAAACCAGGGGAAATCCCGGGTCATCGCCAATCCTAAAGTGACCACCCTGGATAATAAAGAAGCCAAAATCCAGAGCGGTACGCGGTTTCCAGTGCCCACGACATCCGCCAACGAAGGCACCAAGATTACGTTTGTGGACGCCAACCTGGAACTCAAGGTGACCCCTCATATAACGGCGGATGAAAATATTTATATGAAAATCAAGGCAACTCAGAATAACATTACGGGAACCGTGGCCGGCGGGTTTCCCATTATTGCCACCAAGGAGGCCTTTACCGAAGTTCTGGTGCTCAACGGCGCCACCACCGTGCTGGGCGGTCTTTATCAGAAAACCACCGCCGAAAACCGGGGATCGGTGCCCTTCTTCGCGGATATTCCGTTTATCGGTTACCTGTTCAAAAACCGGACTGAGTCCGACGATATTTCTGAATTGCTGATTTTCGTAACTCCGACCATTGTGCGGAGTGATATGTCGTTCTCCAATCCATGAAGAGTCTGAGGATTGATCTGGCCGACAGGAGTTATGACATCCTGATCGGTCGAAATTTCCTTGCCCGTGTTGGGGACCATCTTTCACACCTTGAACAAACCCGGCGGGCCGTGGTGGTCACGAATCCAGCCATCAATAAGCTCTATGGAAAAATTTTATCCGATGGACTTCAAAGCGCCGGGTTGGAAACCGAATGTGTGGAAATCCCGGAGGGGGAAACACACAAAACCCTTGCCGACGCCCAAACGCTATACGATCATCTGATCGAGAACCAGTACGACCGCAACACCCTTCTGGTGGCTCTGGGGGGCGGGGTTATCGGCGATCTAACCGGATTTGTCGCGGCGACATTTTTGCGAGGGGTACCTTATATCCAGGTTCCCACCACACTGCTGTCCCAGGTGGACAGCAGTGTCGGCGGGAAAACCGCCGTCAACCATCCCCAGGGAAAAAACCTGATCGGTGCATTTTATCAGCCCCGCCTGGTCGTTATCGACCTCGACTGTCTGCGCTCCCTGCCGCCGGAAGAATTCAAGGCCGGCATGGCCGAAATCATCAAATACGGAGTCATCGAAGACCCTGGATTGTTCGAATTTCTCGAGCAGAACTCGGAGAAAATTCTGGCGCAGGATACCGGATGCCTGGAAACCATGATCGAAACCTCCTGCACCATCAAATCCAGAGTCGTGGAGCGCGATGAACGCGAAAGCAATTACCGCATGGTCCTCAATTTCGGCCACACCATCGGACATGCCATCGAAGCGTTGACCGGCTATTCCCGGTTCAAACATGGCGAAGCCGTCGCCATCGGCATGGTTTACGCCGCGAAACTCTCCCGCCAGTTGGGAAAATGCTCCGACGATGTAGTGAGAAAAATCGAAGCCTTGGTCGAAAAATTTGGCCTGCCCGTGCGCCTGCCGGAATTTTCGCCCGGCGAATATATCAAAACCCTGTACCGGGATAAAAAAGCGCACGATAAAAACATCCGCTTCGTTCTGGTCCGGAGCATCGGTACCGTGGAAATCGTCGACCGCGTTTCCGAGGCGGATATCCAGAAGGTCCTCACGGCCTGATTGACCGGCCCTCTAACGAGGGAGGCAACTGGCTTACCGGTGAAGGCAATAGATGGTCCTGGGGCGCGATTAAAAAAATGAGTCCAGCGTCACGCTGGCCCGCATCTTGACTTCCCTTTGCCTTTTGCTATATTCAAAGCAGGTTTCACTTCCCGTTTGAGTGTTCCGTCTCAACGGTCCATCAGGTTCGCCCCCGGCGCGCCATTGAACGCATCAAAATTTTCTTCAACGGTTTCCTTTATTTGGGAAACGGCATGAGCCTTTCTTTAAATTCATAACTGTTTGGATAACACCTGAAGGGTCGGAGGTGTCCCATGGCAAAGACATTCAAAAACTATATCAACGGTAAATGGCAAGCCTCTGCCAGCGGAAAGACGTTTGAAAACGTGAACCCCGCCAGGCACGACGAAATTCTGGGGCGGTTCCAGCAATCCAATAAAAAAGATGTTAGCGAAGCCATCGCCGCCGCTGAAGGCGCGCAGAAAAAATGGCGGGACACGCCCGCACCCCATCGCGGGGAAATTCTGTTCAAAGTGGCCGAACTCCTCCTGCAGCAAAAGGAATCCCTCGCGCAGGACATGACCCGCGAAATGGGCAAAGTCATCGGCGAAACCCGCGGTGATGTGCAGGAAGCCATCGACTATACTTACTACACCGCCGGGGAAGGCCGTCGTCTGCTCGGCGAAACCGTCCCCTCCGAGCTTAAAAATAAATTCTGCATGTCCGTGCGCATGCCCGTCGGCATCGTTTCCGCCATCACGCCCTGGAATTTTCCCCTCGCCATCCCGTCCTGGAAGTTGATTCCCGCGCTCATCTGCGGCAATACGGTAGTCATCAAACCCGCGACGGACACGCCGTTAACCGTGGTAAATTTTGTCAAAATTTTTGAAAAAGCCGGACTGCCCCCCGGCGTGCTGAACCTGGTTACCGGCTCCGGTAATGAAGTCGGTACCCCCATGATCAATCATGACAAGGTCGATCTCGTTTCCTTCACCGGATCGACCGATACCGGCGCGGTGATCGCGTCCGCCTGCGCCCGCAACATGAAGCAGTATTCCCTGGAGATGGGCGGCAAGAATGCAATTATTGTCATGGACGACGCCGACCTGGATCTCGCGGTGGAGGGCGTCATCTTCGGCGCGTTTGGCACCACCGGCCAACGCTGCACCGCCTGCAGCCGCGTCATAGCTCACAAAAAGATCGCGAAAAAATTCACCGAAATGCTGGTCAAGCGGGCGAAGACCCTGAAGTTGGGTGACGGACTCAAAGCCAAAACCGATGTCGGACCCCTCATTAACGACAGCCAACGCACCAAGGTCCACAACTACGTGCAGATCGGCAAAAACGAAGGCGCGAAACTGCTCACCGGCGGCAACTATGCCACCGGGGCAAACTGCAAGAACGGTTCGTTTTATCAACCGACGATATTCTCCGACGTGGCGCCAGCAATGCGCATCGCGCAGGAGGAAATTTTTGGACCGGTGGTCGGCATCATTCCCTGCAACAGCTTCGAGCAGGCGGTGGAGATCGTCAACGATTCGAAATTCGGCCTGTCGTCCGCCATCTACACGCGTGACGTCAACCGCGCCTTCAAAGCCATCGAGACTCTGGATACGGGGATCACCTACATCAACGCGTCGACCATCGGCGCGGAAATCCAACTGCCGTTCGGCGGCACCAAAGGCACCGGCAACGGCCACCGCGAGGCGGGGACCGCCGCGCTCGAAATTTTTTCCGAATGGAAATCGGTCTACGTCGATTACAGCGGCACACTGCAAAAAGCCCAGATCGAGCATAATTGACCGCTCCCCTAACGGGGAGGGGAGAATTGCTGATGGTTAACGGCTACCGATGATCACTGGGCGCAATATATGTCTCACTCTTTGTGACAATACTTAACTCTTTGTCATTCTGAGGACCGAAGGGACGAAGAATCTGGGTTTTGCTTTGCTCCCCCTTGTAAAGGGGGCCGGGGGGATTCTTCCTTCTGCTTTTCAAAAGAAAGGAAAAAACCATTTTTCAATTTTCCGTACTCGCCAGCGGCAGTAA
>CBDVDB010000227.1:0-3948 GCA_965372625.1 uncultured Nitrospinaceae bacterium | reverse complement strand
AGTTTCTGGAACGCAAAAACGATACGGGGTTGATCCGCTTTTCATCCCATGAAAACCTGGAGCGCCAACTCGAAAAAATCGGAAAAATGCCTCTGCCGCATTACATTCATCGGGCTCCCGATAGTGCGGCCCTTATGGAACAAATGGACCGGGAAAGATACCAGACGGTTTTCGCCCGGCATTCTGGAGCGATCGCCGCCCCTACCGCGGGCCTGCATTTTACCCATGAATTACTGCGTCAAATAGAGGAAACGGCCGAGCCGGCGTACTTAACCCTGCATGTGGGAATCGGCACCTTTCAGCCGGTCCGGGTCGAGGATGTTCGGCAACATCAAATGATAGAGGAACATTACAATGTTCCCGCAGGAACGTGGAATAAAATTGTGAAAGCAAAAATTGAAAACAGAAAAATCCTGGCGGTAGGAACCACTTCAACGCGGGTGCTGGAATCCCTGGAGTTTGACCGGGAGGAAAAAAGCGATGTATCGGGTTGGACGGATCGGTTTATTTATCCGGGGCAGACGTTTAAAAATACGGACCATCTGCTCACAAATTTTCACCTGCCCCAATCCACCCTTTACATGCTTGCCTGCGCGTTTGCAGGCCCTTCACTACTAAAAACAGCTTACGAGGAGGCCATCCAAGCAAGATACAGATTTTTCAGCTATGGTGACGCCATGTTGATTCTCTGACAGCAATCCAGGAAGGGATTTAACCCTCAGCAGAGTCGTTCACTGCCTGCTTAAAGTGCTTCCCGGATTTAAAACGAACTACCTTACGTTCTGAAATTTCAGCCTCTTCACCGGTCTTGGGGTTTCGGCCCATGCGCTTCGATTTTTGCTTAACCTGGAAGGTCCCGAACCGGCGCAAAATGACGGGCTCGCCTTGCCCTAAAGATTCCTTGATCAGCTTGATCACCGTTTCAACGGCTTCCTCGGCTTTGGATCTGGACAAGCTGGCTTCTTGAGAAACATGGTTGATAATATCCTGCTTGGTCATGCTCCCTCCTTAAATGGAATTAAATCTTAAGTCCTTGAAAATCAAAGGACTACATACATTCAGCCAAGACCTGAATCCGGCATCGCTTTCCGGTAAAACTTTGATTTTCAATGATTTGACCTTACTTATCGGGTGGCCCCCTCCTGAAGATAAGTAAATAATCAAAATAAAATCAAAGCCTTTTGGCCCTATGAAAGGACCAACAAGACTGAACTGGACAGAAAATCCGGCGTCTATAGCCCACCAGACTAAAACTTCTTCCTGTAGTTTTTTAGACTTTTATGCTCTCCAAGTATGCTTCTAATTTACCATTTATTTCAAAATATTCAATAGGTTATTGTATTCTCAATCAGATTTTTTAGCCCCAACTAACTCTCTTTCACAGCATAACTGAATAATTTAAATTAATAAATATAATGTAAATATATATTTTTAAAGGAAAAACATCAACATCAGGAATCTTAACGTAACCCAGGGAGATCGAGCACCAAAGGGGGTGGCCGCCTCGCTGAGAGCCAATATTTTGGAGCGGGAGCAGGCACCATGAAGGTTATTATGCCAATCAGGGCGAGTCGCTTTCGCGTACAATCTGGTAAACTATTTCTCCCGGCTTCACCAGATTCAATTTATCGCGGGCCAGCATTTCAACCGCGTAAGGGTCGGATTTAAGCGCGCCGATTTCTTTCTGAAGGCGCACGTTTTCTTTAACCAGGGCGGTATTTCGTTTTTTCAGATAATCCAGTTCTTCAGTAAAGTCATAAACATTCATAAATCCTTTATTACTGAAAACCGCGGCCAGCCCCATGACCGCAATAAAAACCAAACCCAGAGCCAGAGTCTTCCGGGCCTTGGTCCATTTAGAGATCGAACTTTTAAAAGTTTTAATCCACTGCATATTTATCCTGCCAAATTATAAAAAATATCCAACCCTTTATAGATCGCACTGGAACCCAGGTTTTCCTCGATCCGGAGAAGCTGATTGTATTTCGCGACCCGATCCGTCCGGCACAACGAGCCCGTTTTGATCTGGCCGGCATTGACGGCCACGGCGATATCGGCAATGGTCGTATCCTCCGTTTCTCCTGACCGATGTGAGATGACCGCGGTATATCCCGCGCTTTTCGCCATTCCGATCGCTGCCAGAGTCTCCGTCAACGTGCCAATCTGATTGACCTTGATCAGGATGGAGTTGGCTATGCCCTGTTTAATTCCCTTGGCGAGAATCTCGGTATTGGTGACAAAAATATCATCCCCGACCACTTGAGTTTGGCCGCCCACCCTCTCCGTCAACTGTTTCCATCCCGGCCAGTCGTTTTCCGCCAGGCCGTCCTCGACACTGATGATGGGATATTTTTTGATGAGATTTTCCAGATAGGCCACCATTTCACCTGAACTCAAGCTGGATTTTTTCTCCGCGCCGAGCTTGTATTTTTTGTTGGAATATAATTCGGTGGCCGCGACATCCAGAGCCAACAGGATATCCTTTTCGATTTTGTATCCCGCATTTTTAACCGCCAGGATCAGTATTTCGATGGCTTCTGCGTTGGATTTCAGATCGGGAGCAAACCCCCCCTCATCGCCTACAGCGGTATTGTATTTTTTCTTTTTAAGGACGGATTTCAGCTGGTGGAAGATTTCCGTTCCCATACGCAGGGCCTCGGAGAAACTTTTCGCGCCCACCGGCATGATCATGAATTCCTGAATGTCGACGTTGTTGTCGGCATGGGCGCCGCCATTCAAAACGTTCATCATGGGCACCGGCATTTCGCAGGCATTGGTGCCGCCGATGTATTTGAATAACGGTAAATCCAGATCATTGGCCGCCGCTTTGGCCACTGCCAGAGAGACTCCCAGCATGGCATTAGCGCCCAGCTTCGATTTATTTTTGGAACCGTCGATTTCGATCAACAATTTGTCGATCAGCGCCTGCTCCGTCACTTCGATGCCTACCAGTTCCGGAGCGATTTTGACATTGACGTTTTTAACCGCTTTCTGGACCCCCTTCCCCATATACACTTTGGGGTTGCCGTCTCTCAGTTCAATCGCCTCACGGGATCCGGTTGAAGCGCCGGAAGGCACCGCCGCCCGGCCCAGCAACCCGCCTTCCAGGTAAACGTCCACTTCCACGGTCGGATTCCCGCGGGAATCCAGTATCTGTCGGGCCTGCACTCCAATGATTTCACTCATAGCGTCCTATTTTCCCGTTAAGGAACGGCCCTGGCCAACCGCTTTTTGCAACGCGCGGGCCTGGGCCTCAATGGTTTGATCAATATCCTCATTCGTATGGACGGCGGACATGAATCCCGCCTCATACTGGGAAGGCGCGATATAAATCCCCTCCTCCAGCATGGCGTTAAAATAGCGTTTGAACAAATCCGTATCCGACGTCTTGACCGATTCAAAGCTGACGATTTCCCGGTCGGTAAAAAACATCGAAAACATGGACCCGACCCGGGTAAATGTGGCGGCCACTCCCGTCTTCTTCACGTTCTCTTTAAAACCGTTGCACAACCGTTCACTTTTCGCTTCCAGATCGTCATAAACGCCCGGCTGGGAAAGCAGGCTCAGCATTTCGATACCCGCCGTCACCGCCAGTGGATTCCCCGACAGGGTACCCGCCTGATACACGGCCCCGGTCGGCGCGATGTGGTCCATGATTTCTTTTTTGCCGCCGTACGCCCCTACCGGAAGGCCGCCGCCGATGATTTTTCCCAGGCAGGTTAAATCCGGCGATACGCCATACAGTTTTTGCGCGCCTCCGTAGGCAACGCGGAAACCGGTAATCACTTCATCGAAGATAAGTAGAGCGCCGGATTCGCCAGTCACTTTCCGCAACAACTCGAGAAATCCCGGTTTGGGAGGCACCACTCCCATATTGCCGCAGATGGGCTCCACGATCAGGCAGGCGATCTCCTTCCCCATCTTCGCAAACAACTCCTCGGCCGCGTT
>CBDVDB010000226.1:0-3948 GCA_965372625.1 uncultured Nitrospinaceae bacterium | reverse complement strand
CCCGAGCGCCCCCCCCCTCAGAACTGACCTAAAACTCACCTAACCCCCTGGCTTGCCAAGGGTCTCAACCCGCCCTTCCCGTCTGTTCCGTCTAAAGTTTTTTAAAACAAAATATTTGGAATATTTTCCGTTTCGCAGGGTCAATATAGGGGGTGGATTTTTCTGTTTTTCGGACCTTCAAAAATGGGGCTCGTCAGGGTTGAACCTCCCTAGAGAAGCCATTGCCAATGTTGCTTCCATTGACCCTGGCGGGTACCCTTTGTTTTAATTGATTTTTCAGGGTCCCTTTTCGAAATGAGCCGTTGCCGGACTCCTCTCAGGAACCGCTGGCCATTCTAAGAGACTTTACCAACGATCCTCTGGGCGCCCTTGCTTACCGAAGCCACAAACTCTTTAAATTTCAATAGGTTAAATTAACCAGCGCCGTGTTGTCGACGTCGGGTTTTTTTGTCCGGTTTTATACCCCTAACAGGTATAACCACTGGAACATTGGATTTTATCTGCTAAACTGGTTTATATGGTTAAATTACATATACTTTTAATGTGTTAAATGACCCTTTGAATATGCCCAGTCCCACAAATTTTATTGCTCCTGGTAAAAAGAAGGAACTTCTGAAGACCATTGACGTTCTCAGCTTTTTCCACGAATCCACGCTGGAGCGGCTGGCCCAGGAGAGCAAGGAAATCGTCCTGAAATCAGACGCCATCGTGTTCAAGGAAGGGGACCCGGGGAATGCCATGTACATTGTCCTCGATGGAGAAATATTAATCCATCAGGGCGAAAAGACATTGACCAGTATGTTGCCGGGAACGTTCTTTGGTGAGATGTCCCTGATCGAGTCCTGCCCCAGGACCGCCGGGGCGAAAGCCCTGATTCCTTCACTTCTTCTGGAAATCAGCGATACCCAGTTTCAGGAATATTTTGCGACGCAACCCCAGGCTCTCATGGCCATTATGAAAACCCTGTCGGCCCGTTCCCGGAAAATTTCAACCGGCCTGGCCTCCTCCCTTGCCTCCAAAGTAGAATCCAACGGGGACGGTTCCGCGAACGACTTCATCTCTGCTCTGGACGAGCATTACCGGGAAATCCTGGTCTTCCAGCCGGAGACCTTCCAGTTTGTCAAAGCCAATGCCCTGGCCTGCATGGATACCGGGTTCACACCCGAAGAGATGAAACAAAAAACATTTATCGAACTGGCGCCAAGCCTGGACCCGGATAAATTGACCCGGATGTGCGATTCTCTCGTTAACGAGATTCGCCCGTTGGTTTCATTCGAAACCACGTTTAAAAGAAAAGATGAGTCCACCTACCCGGCCGAATGCAAACTCCAGCTGGTGGAACCCAACGGCAGGAAACCGGAAATTCTGGTATGGGTTCAGGACGTTTCCGAACGGAAGCAGATGGAAAATACCATCCGGCAAATGGCGTATTACGATTCCCTGACGGGCCTGCCCAACCGGAACCTGCTCAATGACCGGCTCGCGGTGGCTTTGGCCAATGCCTCCCGCAACAGCCAGAAAGTGGCCATTCTCTTTCTGGATCTGGACCATTTCAAAACCATCAACGACTCTTTGGGGCATGAAGCCGGCGACCATTTGCTTCAGCAGGTTTCTATGAGAATAAAGGAAATTCTGCGTAAGCAGGATACCGTCGCGCGCATGGGCGGAGATGAGTTCATCGTTCTTATGCCGGGCCTGACGGATACCGATCACACGGCCAAACTGGCCGAGAAGATTCTCGATGCCCTGGCTCCGGCGTTTAAAATCGGTGACAACGAATTGTATGTTGGATGCAGTATCGGTATCTCCGTCTTTCCCGACGATGGAATGGAAATCAAAACTCTCCTTAAAAATTCCGACCTGGCTATGTACCGGGCCAAGGAAAAAGGCCGCAATACGTTCGAGTTGTATACCCCGGCGATGAACTTCAAAGCGATGGAACGGCTGGCGGTGGAAAAAAACCTGAGAAAGGCGCTGGACCGCGAAGAGTTTGAATTGCATTACCAACCCAAGATAAATCTGAAGACAGGAGAAATCGCGGGCATGGAGGCTCTCATCCGCTGGGACAGCCCGGAGTTGGGGATGGTGATGCCCAACCAGTTCATCCCCATCGCCGAAGAAACCCGGCTCATTATTCAACTGGGGCATTGGGTTCTGGTCACCGCCTGCCGGCAAGCCAAAACCTGGCGGGAAGCGGGATTGCCGCAAATCCCCATCTCGGTCAACCTGTCCGTCGTTCAATTCACCCATCCCAATCTGGTGGCCGAGATCACCAAAGTTCTGAAACAAACAAAAGTTCCCCCGCACCAGTTGGAGTTGGAAATCACCGAAAGCGTTTTGATGCAGGACACCACCCTGGCGGTCTCCATTCTGGAAAAACTCAGTGCGCTGGGAATCAAGATTTCGATCGACGATTTTGGAACCGGGTTTTCCTCCCTCAATTACCTCAAGAACCTGCCGCTGGATTACCTGAAGATCGACCGGACCTTCGTGAAGGACCATAACCTGCAGAACAATGCCGCCATCACCAAAGCGATCGTCACCCTCGCGCAAAGTCTGAACATGAAAACCATCGGCGAAGGCGTCGAAACCGAGGAGCAAAAAGAATTTCTGATGGAATTGAATTGCGATGAAGCGCAGGGCTATTTGTTCAGCAGACCCATCCCCGCGAATGAGATGACCGCACTGTTGAGATCCGGAAAAAAATTCTGACGGGTAGTGTTAAGAGGTAAGCTTTTTAAGAACGTGGTCCCAGTCGGCATTTTTCGCTTCATTAGGCGTGATTGGCCCCATATCCCCGAATTTATCCCGTTCACTCCGGGTTAAATCCGGATCCTGTATGACCATCAACTGATCTTCTTCCAAATCCATGGAATCCTCGATAATCGAGGGAGGCTCTGTTGAATCAGCCTTATCGAATCCCTTGGGATGGGTGTCGGGGAGATGAGGAAAGCCCTTGAGGCGTCCCATCCATTGCGCCGGAACCTGACCCTCGCCAAAATATGTTCCTTCCCCGACCGATTCCAGATATTCCCGATACAAGCGGTAATGCGTGAAACGGAAGGGGCTGATCCGGTTGGCCTGAATCAAATCCTCGGAAGCCAACCGGTAATGTTTTTGGCGAAGATAGATCCGGCCGCGGTACACCCGGGCCAGAAAGTGGTCTGGAAAAAGGCCCAACACCATATTTAAATTCAACTGGGCCGCCGCTAAGTTTTTGTTTTCTATGTGCTTGATGGCATGGTCGAAATGCCGGCGGACGGTGGTGCGCAGATTTTCTCGCAGGATAAACAGCGGTTCCAGAAGGGGGAAAAATAATTTCCCCACTTTATACCGCAATAAATGGAAACTCTGCCGTAACTGGTTCATAGCCCCCCGCACAAGAGCCCCGGCGCCCGGGAATAATGGTTTTCCGGCCGCACCTGGACCTCTGAAATAAATGGATGGGCACATTCTAACCAATGTCCGGCAACCCGTCAATTCAAATTCTGCCTTCAGTCACTTTTACTTCTGAGGGGGGTTTTCATCCATGGCCTCAGGTTTCGGGGATCCGGGTTGCTGACAATTGAACGCCGACCCCGCGGCAATGGCATCGCCCCCGGCCATATTGAGCGCATCCAACCGCACATAGTTGCCGCCTTTTTCGTCTGCCTTGCGGCGCAGGTTGTCCTTGGCCTCATTCATATCGTCCCCTTTGGCCTGAACATCTCCGACCATTTTGCAACCCATGGGGGGATCGCTCTTCATCAGCTGAACATCGATCTTTTTTTCCGGGGTGGACCCGCAACCGGAAACCATCAGAGTTCCCGTTACCACTAAAAATAATAAGCGCCTCATAAACCCTCCTTTAAAATGAAATAAAACCTTATCTTTTAATGGTAAAGGGCGGACGTGGACCCGTCAATTATGATCGTAAAAATTTCCCATCGGTAAATATTGTTATACAAG
>CBDVDB010000225.1:0-3953 GCA_965372625.1 uncultured Nitrospinaceae bacterium | reverse complement strand
GCGAAGAATCTGGGTTTTGGTTTTGAAAACCGCCTCATGAATGAGGCAACTACAAAACCCTGGGATTTCTATCCATTTGAGCGATTTCGGGAGCTATGCAAAGGTCTCCTTACCGAGGTGAATATTTTGCCCGATGGGCAGTTCTTGCCCGATGATGCTGACGGCTGGTCTGAGCAGTGCGCACCTAACAATCAAAAAATCAATATTTTGCGTGAAAGAACCTGTTTGGCACAGGGCTTGCTCCCTGAGTTGTGGGAACAAAACCCGAGAAGTGCGTTTTAACACTATTAAGGGATTGAGCAAGTGGTTAACGAAACCAACATTGTCAGTTTGATTCTGGATAAACCGGTCCAGCCGGGACCGTCTTTTCAGGTGCCGCAATTGGAAGCGAACGATCACCAGCGTTTTGATCAGGTTCTGCAAGCCAGGGCGGATTCCCCGGAGGCAAAGGACAAGCCGGTTGCTTCGCCGGCCTTTGAGGCTGAGGCCAACCGGGCCGCGGAGAATTCGCGGCATCAGGCTCCCGTCTCTTATGATGAAGAACCGGCGCCGGTCAAATCAGACAACAACTCAAATCCGGCGGCCCCGGCAAGCGACCGTCGCGATTCGGCTCCCTTGAACGACGCACCGCGGACAAACTCCAGCGACCCGGCGCCCAAAGAACCGGTGAACCCCTTTACCTTACCTCTGGAACAATTGGAGAAAGGCTTGATTCCGGCCGATAACGCCAATCCCTCAGCGGTGGAGGCAGTGGAGGTACTGGCGGGACTCGTGGGTACGCAGGGTTTGCATGAAGAGGGTTCCCCTTCTATTGACACACTTAAAGAACTGCTGGCAAGTTTGAATATCGATTCCGAAACCATCGACCAGTTGGTCGACGCATTGCAAAACGGTGATGCCGCAGGGCTTCAGGGTATCCTGAACGCCTTGCGCGGTTTGCTCCACGCCGCTACTCAGGTGGCCCCGGGTGCGGAAATTCTTCCTGATGCGGCGGCCAACCGATTAAGCCAACCCGAGCAACTGGCGTTGAATCTCCTGATCCGTGCCGGATTGACCGGGGAAGAAGCGCAACAGGTGATCCAGCAGGCGCGGACCGCAAACAGCGGTCAACCCCTTACTGAAAATACCGCGCAATTTGCAAAAACTTCAGCCGATGCACTCGCGGCCAAACCCCATTCAGAAAACTCCGGCGGGTCCGGCAATCTGCACAATTCAACCCGTGATTCCAACGGCTCCGCCAAAAATTCTTCCGAAGGTCCGCGCAATGTTACCGGACTGGCGGGAGATCGGCTGGAAACGCTGGCTTCGCTGGTATCCCCGGACAAAGCCGGTAACGCGCAAACTAATCCGTTGATCACCAGGGTCGCAGGGTCTCCCCTGTTGAACCTGATGCAACCCAGTGGGCAACCGGCGCCGGGCATTCTGGCCGAGGGCATGCCGGGGCAGGCCCCCGCCGCGTTGGCGGATGCCGCCGCCAAGGCTGTTGAGTTTGCGAGACCGGCCATCACGGAAACCTATACCGGGCGCGCGTCCATGGAAAAACCCATTACCGCGCAGATCATCGAGAAATTCACTATGCGGAGTTTTGGGAATCAACGGGAAATTCATATCAAACTGGACCCGCCCTCTCTCGGAACCGTCCGCATGAATGTGTCCACTAGCGGTGAAATGGTGCGCGCCACGATCATTGCGGAAAACAATCTTGTGAAATCGGTTATTGAAAGCAATCTGTCGCAGTTAAAAGATTCTCTGGCTCAACAGGGCGTCAAGGTCGACAGCTTTAACGTATGGGTGGGCGGCAATGCCAGCCATTCGGCCCAGGAACATCAAGCCGGGTTGGATTATCTCGGACAACTGGGGCGGGAAGGTTCGATGGCTCACGAGCAGGCAGAGGAAATTGTAACTCTGCATCGGCCCGCTTTTTTGTATGAAAATCAATCCATCAGTATCTTCGCGTGATGCGGTGGCACTTTTTTAAGTATTAGCAGGAGGCAGTAATCATGATTGAAGGAATTTTACCCCACGCCGAATCCAACACGCCGACCACACCGGCCAGCGCGCAACCGGTGCTGGGCAAGGAAGATTTTCTCAGGTTGCTGGTGGCTCAGCTCAGCGCGCAGGATCCATTGAACCCGATGGACAGCACTGAGTTCACCGCCCAGCTGGCGCAATTCAGCGCGTTGGAGCAGATGACCAACGTCAACAGCGCTTTGCAGGATCTGATCAAGGCGCAACAAGCGATGGGTAATTCCTCGATGATCGGCCTCATCGGCAAGTTGGTCGATGTCCCCGGCAATGCGTTTGAGCATACCCAGGGGGAGACCACCAATCTGACTTATGCGCTCGGCGCGGAAGGCGATGCGACTAAAGTTAATATTTTTAACGCCGCCGGGATTCTTGTAAAAACGTTGAACGGTCCCGGCGCGGAAGGCAGTAATCTGGTGGTCTGGAACGGCCTCGATAACCAGGGCAATGCCGTGGGTTCCGGGCTCTATAACTTTAAAATCGAAGCGACTGATGCCCAGGGAAAACAGGTTAGCGCTACAACGTTCACCACCGGCCTGGTCACGGACGTGTTGTTTGAAGAAGGCGAGGCCTTCGCCGTGGTCAACGGAGAGAAGATTCCCGCTGAAAATATTACGAGAGTATCTATTAACTAGGAGGCAGGAGAAAGGTTATGTCACTTATAGGAACATTAACAACAGGCGTTTCCGGAGTCATTACCAACTCCCGGGCCCTCAACATCATCGGGGATAACATCTCCAACGTCAACACGACAGGATTCAAAAGCAGTAAGGCCGTATTCGGCGATCTGTTCAGCACTTCGATCGGCGGCGGCACCCTGACCTCGCAGGTGGGCAAAGGCACCCAACTGCTGGGCTCCCTGCAATCGTTCGAGCAGGGCGCGTTTGAAAACACCACCAGCGCGCTGGACCTGGCGATCGACGGCGACGGATTTTTCATCGTCAACGATGGCCTCGGTAACTTTTACACCCGCGCCGGACAATTCCGCGTCAATGAGAACGGCCTGGTGGAAACCCTTACCGGTGAAATCCTGCAGGGATTTGAGATCACCAATAATGTTGTCGGCACCACACTGACGGGCGTCGATTTAAGCAGCATTCAATCCTCCCCGCAAGTCACTACGGAATTTACTCTGAGTGCGCAGTTGGATGGGTCAGAGGTGACCGGGTTTACCTTCAGTTCCCCGATTCAGGTTTTCAATTCGGTGGGAACGCAGGATATTCTGGCCATCACGTTCACCAAAAACCTGACCACCAACAACATCTGGGACTTCGTCATCACCTCCCAGGAGGGAACCTTTAACAGTGTTAATACCGGCACCATCGAATTTGGGACATCGGGCGAATTGATCGATGTCGACGGCGGCGGACTGGTGGACTTTACCATTGACATGAACTATTCCGCGGCATCGCCCCCCGCCGCGGCATCTCAAGTCATCACCTGGAACCTAGTGGATGCCACTCCAGCCACCAACGGCAGTATGACCGGGTTTGACGCGCCATCGAGCAACAATACGGTGGTGGCGGACGGATTCGGTTCCGGTATTCTGATCGGCGTGGCGGTGGATTTCGACGGTACGGTGGCCGGATTGTTCAACAACGGCGCCTCGCAGGACCTGTACCAGTTGGGCCTCGCGAATTTTCTGTCGCCGACCGGTTTGACGCGGCTGGGCCAGAACCTGTTCGCCGAGTCGCGTTTGTCCGGCCAGCCGGTGGTCTCCTTCGCGGAAACCGGATCGATGGGTTCCGTGCTGGGCAACACGCTGGAATTGTCCAACGTGGACCTGGCGGATCAGTTCGTGCAATTGATCAAAACCCAGCAGGCCTTCCAGGCCAGCGCACGGGTGATCAGCACAACGGACGACCTGCTGACGGAAACGGTCAACCTGACGCGTTAACCGTTAAAGCTTCAATAACGAAACCCGGACC
>CBDVDB010000224.1:0-4027 GCA_965372625.1 uncultured Nitrospinaceae bacterium | reverse complement strand
TCGGGGCGCTTCACCTGTAAAATTCAGCGAGAGCCAACTCTGTCCGTACACCTTCTTTAAAGAGGAAAGACCATGAGTCTGCTGGTTGCCGGTGCTTTGATCATTTCCCTGGTTGCTTCCTCAGCGCCGGGAGGGGTGCAGCCGAAGGAGGACCCGTTCGAAAAAGGAATCCTGCTTTACGAGCGGAGGGAATACGCGGAATCTATCCCCTATCTTGAAAAAGCGCTGAACCGTTACCCCGAAGGCTCCAATATTTTGTGGAACCTCGGGTTGGCTTCCGCCGCGGCGGGCCAGCATGAAAAAGCACTTACCTACTGGCAACAATACCGCAAACTCAGATCCGAAGACTGGCGGGCGGTTCCCAAATTGATTCAGACCTATCAGGCCCTCGGCCGTATTGAACAAAGGGATGAAACCCTGGCGGTTTTATTCAATCTCCGGGAGCAAACCCTGGATCCGCAATTTAAAGAAGTCAAAATCTTTTGCCGGGAGCAGTTCAAGGTAAACGGCCGGTTGGTTCTGGCTTACCAGTTCTTTGAACCCTCCGGGGATTGGATGCAGTTTTACCGGTTTCTGGTGAGGAATGCCGAGGGGGAAAAGGACTTTTATATTTCTCTGGGCAGTTACGAGTTTACTAACCAGTATTCCCGTGAAGCGGGCCATATCGGAGAAGATGAGCGGGTATATCATTTTGACGGCTACTATCCCGACGGATTGCACAGAACCTTTGGGTTCCTCGATGGCAAAACGCCGCCCACCTATGATGAAATCCGGCCCACCATCCTGAAAATCCTGGAAGGGGAAGTCAAGCCGATGTCCTCATCCCGATTCAAGTAATTCCCCCGTTGTCAGCCTTTCCCGTACCCGACTTGCCGGCTCCGTTGGCGAGAAACCGTTTTACGTCCTCCAGGTTTTGCGTTCGTGTGCAATCGGGAAGCGAGTTCAAAAATTGTTTGCCGTAACTGCGCTGGGTCATGCGCGAATCGAGAATCGCCACCACGCCCTTGTCGGTGCGTTTCCGGATCAGGCGGCCGAATCCCTGGCGCAGTTGAATGATCGCCCGCGGTATCTGGTAATGTTTGAAGGGATTGATTGACCGTTTTTTCAAATCCTCGATCCGTGCTTCGATCAAAGGCTCCGTCGGCACATCAAACGGCAGTTTGGTAATGATAACGCTCGACAGCGCGTCACCGGGAATATCCACACCCTGCCAGAATGAATTGGTGCCGAAGATGACCGAAGGTTTTTCCTTGAACCGCTGGATCATCCGGCTGGGGGCCAGGGTGCCCTGCTTCAACAACTGGTATTGTTGCAGCTTCGGGTCCAGAATCCGGTACACCCGGTTGAGCATGTCATAACTGGTGAACAGGACGAAAGTTTTGCCACCCGTGGCCTGGATCAGCTCCAGAGTCCGGTCGGCCAGGGCGGCGACGTATTTCACCACATCTTCATTCGGGTCCGGCATGTCCGGCGGAATGTACAACAATGCCTGGCGGGAAAAATCGAACGGCGAGTCCAGAGTGGCTTCTTCCTTGGGCGTGCAACCGATCCGTTCTTTAATATGTTCGAAATTATGGTTGGTGGTCAGGGTGGCGGAAGTCAGCACCGCCCGGTCGATTTTGGAGAACACCTGTTCGTGCAACTCCTCATTGATGTTGATAGGCACGCCCCGCAGAGTGGCGCGCACGAATCTTTTTTTGGGCGTTATCTCCAGCCAGTAGACGTATTCCTTCATATTCTGATTGAGCAGGGCGGAGATGTTATTGTTGTATTCAAACACGCGCGCCGCGGCGGCCGTTACTTCCAGCTGTTCCTCCTCTGAAGTCACCCGCTGTTCGAGCGATTTCAGCGCCTCATGCAAATCCTTCAAGGGAAGGAACAGGGTGTTGTTCAACGTCGGTGGGCTGTAAAAACGCAGGGTGCGCTCCTTCCGCCCGAATTCGTCAAAAAGATTTTGAAAAAAACCTTCCACGGCGATCCGCACCTTACTCACCCGTTGCCGGATTTCCACCGTTAAATCTTCGCGCAAACGGGTCAGGGTACCGCGTTTCGTTTTGGCGTTGTAAAGGCGGTCGAGAAAATACAGCAGGCTGGAGTTGGAGAATTCCAGCCCCAGAAACGAAGTGGCGGCCTCTTCCAGGTTTTGCGCTTCATCAAAAATAACCGCATCGTACCGGGGAAGGACCGCGCCGTTATTGGCTACATTGGCGAAGAACAAATGATGGTTCACGATCAGCACATGCGCCCCGAACCATTTACGCCGCTCCTTAAAATAAAAACACGAGTTGAAGTTCTCACAATGCTTCCCCATGCACAGGTCTTTCTGCCGCCCGACTTCCTCCCACACCGAAGGCAGAGGTTCGAACGGCAGGTCGTTGCGGAACCCTGTTTGAGTTTTGCCGGTCCAGTGAAAAATTTCGTTCAGTTGATCGTCTTCCGCCACGTTGCCGAACAGGCGCGTCTGGCTGGCCCGTTTCATGCGGCGCAGGGACAGGTAGTTTTCGCTTCCCAGGCACAGGGAATATTTGAACGGCAGGCCCAGAACATTATGTATAAAAGGAATGTCCTGATTGATAATTTGTTCCTGAAGGGTTTTGGTGTAGGTGGAAACCACCACGCGGGCCTCGTTTTCCAAGGCCCACAAGACCGCCGGAATCAGGTAGGCGAGGCTTTTGCCGGTACCGGTGCCGGCTTCGATCATCAGGTGATGGCCCTGTTCCAGAGAGGCGGCTACTTCACGGGCCATTTCCAGCTGTTGTGGACGAAACTCGAAGGACGCCAGTTTCTTCGAAAGCACCCCCTCGGCTGAGAAATAATTATTAACTTCAGCAGCATTCATAGCCTCGCATACTATGCGGGAAATGCAGGAGCGTAAAGATTAAAGAGTGGGGACCGGATGGAATTTTTTTTTGAATATTTCAGTTCCTGTAAATGGAAGGCTTCACTTTTTAAGGACCGGGCTAAGGAGGCCTATTTCAAGGGTTTTTTGGGGCGCGGGCCCCGCGGAACTCACCTAACCTATTGAAGTAGTTGAGTTATTTGGCAAGAAAGAGCGATTTTGAATTGCAATTACTTTTCCAAAATTGTAACATTGACGGCAGTTGCTTTTTTGGGGAATAATGCCTGATTAATCAACAAGTTATTCCCCTCCCCCGAATCCCTTTTTCTGAAGGAGCCGCAGCATGAAAGTCCTCTCATCCTTTCTGGTATTGGTGCTCTTATTCGCCACCAGCGCTTCTGTCGCCGCCGAAGAAACCTCCCAGCAGAAATTGTTAAAGGACGCCCAGTTCGTGATGGAAGAAATCATGAGCACGCCCGATCTTGAAATTCCTTCAGGTCTTATTTCCCGTGCGAAAGCGATCATCATCTTTCCCACCATGCTCAAAGGCGGATTTTTTGTGGGCGCCCGCTATGGCCGTGGAGTCGCCACCGTCCGGGACGCCAAAACCGGTCTCTGGGGGCCACCCTCGTTCATTACCACTCTGGGCGGCAGTTTTGGATTCCAGTTCGGAGTCCAGGCAGTCGACCTGATTTTGGTCGTGACGACCGAGCGGGGCATCCGGGGCCTTCTGAATAATAATTTCACCCTGGGCGGAGATATCGCTATTACGGCAGGGCCGGTGGGCCGCTACGCTGAGTTGGGCGTGGATATCATGTTACAGGGGGACATGTATTCGTATTCCCGAAGTAAAGGAATTTTCGGCGGAGTGTCGTTGAAAGGTACCGTCATCAAGCCGAACCTGCGCTACAACGAGGAATATTACAATGCGAAACTGACGCCTCAGGAAATCATGATGGAAGGCAAGGTAACACATCTGCCCGCATCGTCCGCGCGGCTCCTCAAATATATGAACAAGATCGCGCCGCCCAGGAAAGGGGATGAAGAGACCAAGAAATATCAGAGCTGGCAGGACAATCCCAAGTACGGCCTTAACCAACCCAAGCCCAAGGTGATGGCTCAAAACACCCGTTCTCAGCAGACCCAGCCGAGGACGAAAACTTATAGTAAAACCCAGCTCAAAAAGAA
>CBDVDB010000223.1:0-4042 GCA_965372625.1 uncultured Nitrospinaceae bacterium | reverse complement strand
AGCAACCTCATCCGCCACCAGCGGTTTTTCGGTTAAGGCATCCTGGGATAATTTTAATGAGGCCCGGTTCTGTTTCTGGTATTCCGGAACCTGGCTGACTTCCGGCGGCGCCGTATTTTTTGAGCAGGCGGCCAGAGTGACCATAATGAATATTACGAAGAGTTTGCGCATGTCTTCCTCCAAAGAAAAGGGTGGCTTCAATATGCGCTCATCAGACTACCCAGAAAATCCCTCCCAATGCACTCACAAAATGAAGCGGAATTCGGCTCGCCGGGTGGGTGGGCATGGAGGATGAAGGGTATGAAATAATAAGACTTATGAAATCGGAGCGGCGGGAAAATGAATATTCCGAAAATTATTTTATACGAAAGTGGCGTTTTAAGGACACCTTGCAGAGGGGAAATGGAGTCGATCAGTAAAGTATACGCAGGAGGACGGACGGGGACTCGGCTTGCGACCGCGGTCGGTAATTCAAGAACGGGTCTCCAGGGTCAGGAGCTTTTTGCGAGGGAGGAAAAATTCATTTATCAGCCGCGAAGACCCGCCTGTAGGATTGGATGAATTCCTTCTGGGAAATCTTGCCGGTAAACCGGTGATTGCATTTTTTAAGAGTAATCAACTCCACTTTTTTGGCTTTGCCGGCCGCTTGCGCAAACATTTTGGAATATTTCAAGGGAATGAGTCCGTCCATTCGTCCATGGACAAAATAGACTTCTCCCCGGTATTTTTTCAGCCATTGGACCACCAGGTCCTCTCTTTTTTCCGGCGAGGGGGCGATCAACAACATCTTTTTTACACGGTGATTTCTCCCGCCGGCAATGGCCGCCGCTCCGCCACCCATACTGAACCCGGACAGGTATAATGTTGGATCGCGAGACAAACAGATTTTAAAACTGTTTTCAATGCAGTAATCGATGACGTCCTGCAGGTCGGATGCTATCGACTCCAATGCTAAAAGGAGATCGTTGAGCAGAATCCAAAATCCGGTATGTTGATACAGGATAAACGATCCGCATTTTTCTTTTTTCAATAATTCTCCAATGCGCAGAAAATTATCATCGTATCCATGAAGGCCGCTATCGTAACCGGGAGAGTTGATGATGATCTTATGAAAACGGGACCGAAAGTATTCCAACTCGATCCTACCCGAGACCTCATAGACTTCGTTTTCGGGCTTCGAACCCTTTTTTTTGGTAAATTTAAAAAGGCCGCCCTGTATGAAGTCGGGATTCAGGCGGACGGGGTGCGGCCGGTCTCCCACTTTAAAGTTAAGGGGTCCGTTGGGCGGAACAAACCCATCATATTTTTTAAAATGAAATTTATATAAATGCTCCCGGTCTTTCAGGTGATACTCAAAACTCTTCGGCAGGACAAAATTATGGCCGGCCAGAGAAACCAGATGCTTTGAGGAAGGGAGGGTTCTTTTAATGGTATTCACGTGTGAATGGTCTTCAGAAAGGGAAAAGGCGGCGGGTGTACTCACCATAAATGAAAGGAACCCCCAGCACATTAAGTGAAAACTATAGATTCAACCAAATAACCCGCTTTTTCAACTTTTTATTATATCTTCCAACGGCCCTGGCCGGGAGTGGGTTCGGCGTTGCTGGAAGAGGCAAAGGGCAGGGCCATGATGAAATACATGAGAATAATGATTTCGGCATCGTAAAAATTATTTTCAAACATCCCGGATAGCAGAAAAGCGATCACTGCGGCGGCGGAACCCAGGGCCACCCACCGCTGGGGCGCGCCGGGTCCCCCTTGCCGATATCGCCGGATCAATTGAACAAAGTAAACCACCCATATGGAAAGCCAGGCGCCTAAGCCGAGAGCCCCCGTCTCTATGGCAAGTTGCGCGACATTGGTATGAAGATGTTTGTATTTTTGGAGTATGGGATGCTGGGGGTATTGGTCCGCAACCACGAACAGGCAATTGAAACCACATCCCGTCAGCGGGTAATCCTTGAAAATATCCCAGCCGGCCCGCCATAATAATAAACGCTCTTGATTGGAATGATGCTGAAGGTCGACGATGCTTTTCAACCGATCTGTAAAAGTGTGCGGGCCTATAAATAAAATTAAAGGGATGAGTAGAATGGGAATGACAGCAAGGATTCTATTTTTAATAAACAAAAGGAGGACGGCAATTACGAAAAAGGCCAACCATGATTGGCGGATAAGGGTTAAAGTCATAGCCAGCCCAATAAGCCCCAAGGCGGCCGGCAACCAAACTTTTGAGGATCGGGAATCGAAGAGAATGCGGGCCAGGGTCAAACAGCCGATCAATAGAAGTATAATGGCATAGGTCATGATATTGCTCAATGACCCATGAACGGCATAACGGTCCCAGCTTCCCTCCCAATGGGTGAGGGCCTGGAAAATTCCCAAAACTGCCGACAATGCCCCTGCAAGAATCAAAATTCCCGTAATGATATTTACCGGTCCGACGTTTTCAAGGAGCGGGCTTCGCTTTTCAAGCGTAACCCGGAATTTTGAAATTTTAAAGGTTCGGGCCAGTTGAATGAGCAAGTCCTGAGGCCGGGCCCCGGCCAGTGCATTCATCACCCAGAAAAAAACGATCACCAATAGAAGATTTTTCATCCCTCGAATGCTGAGTTCAGGATCGACCGCGGTCACTACCGACAAAACGCAGGCCATTAAAAACAGGCTGACGGGAATAATCAACGTCAGTTTTACTTTTTTCCAGGAATGGCAAAGATGAGTGTGGACCAGCCATGCGGCCACACCGATAAAAGCGGCCAATTGGTTAAGGCTGATGGAGAAGGGGGCAGAAAGAGGGAATAGAATTAAACAGAATATCACTATTCCATTCGAGATCTGTAAAGCTTTACGGGTATGGGTGGGTGAATTGTCGGGTGGTTGTTTCAAAGTCAACGCAGGAATTTTGGATAATTAAAATAAATTGAAAGCGTCATAGAATATCCAGAATAAGACTCAAAATTCGGCTTTGATCCGTAACTTGCAAATTAGTGCCGGAGGGTAGACACAGGCCGTTTTCAAAAACTTGTTCAGAAAAACCGCTTTCGGGCTGGTGCGGGTAGTAGGGGCATCCTTTAAAGACCGGCTGCAGGTGCAAGGGTTTCCATACCGGGCGGGCTTCAATCGCTTCGGCATCCAGGCGGTTAATGATTTCCAGCGGGTTGGCTTTACAGTTTTTCCCAAGGGTGAGCACCGTGAGCCACCGGTTCGACCGGCTGTAAGCAGGCTCGGGGATGAACTCCACTCCGTCGATATCATGCAAGGCTTTATAATACCGGTCAAAAATTTCCCGGCGTTGATCCACCCGGTCATTCAGAACTTTCAATTGGCCGCGCCCGATACCCGCCAGCACGTTGCTCATGCGGTAATTGTATCCCAGCTCGCTGTGTTCATAATGCAGAGCCGGGTCGCGCGCCTGGGTGGCCCAGTAGCGGGCCTGGTCCAGCGCATCGAGATCGTCTGAAACCAGCATCCCCCCGCCGGAGGTGGTTATGATTTTATTGCCGTTGAAAGAAAAGATTCCGAACTTTCCCAGAGTTCCGCTGGCTTTCCCTTTATAGGTGGCTCCCAACGATTCCGCGGCGTCTTCGATCAGGGGGACTTTATAGCGCTGGCAAATGGATTGTAAAGAATCAAAATCCGCGCATTGGCCGTACAGGTTGACGATGATAACGGCCTTGGGGAGTTTTCCCTTGGCTTCGGCATTGAGAAAGGCTCTCTCCAATGCGGGAGAAGACATGTTCCATGATTCCGGTTCGGAATCGATGAACACAGGCGTCGCGCCGAGAAACAAGATGGGTGTGGCGGAGCCGATGAACGTCAGCGAAGAACAAAAAACTACATCGCTTGGCCCCACGCCACAGAGCCGAAGCGCCAAATGAATGGCCGCGGTCCCTGAGTTGAGGGCCACCGCGCCTTTCGATCCGGCGTATTTCGCCATCTCCTGCTCAAACGCTTCCTGATGGGGTCCGCAGGGAGCGATCCAGTTACTGTCGAAGGCTTCTTTTACAAATTCGATTTCGTGGCCGCTCATGTGCGGCGGTGA
>CBDVDB010000222.1:0-4042 GCA_965372625.1 uncultured Nitrospinaceae bacterium | reverse complement strand
ACCATACCGGTCAGAAAGGTCATGCTGAAAGCCGAGATAAAAAAGAACTTCTCCGGGAAGCGAAAATTTTTCAGTAAAGGCATCCATTCATAAAAATAAGAGTACAGAGGATTGAATCCTCCCAGCGCAAAAAAGATCCCGACCCAGAACGCGCACCACCAGAACCGGATCGACCGGCTGGTTTTGAAAAACACCAGCGCCCCGGCCAGTCCGAAGACCGGCAGGACGCCCATATAAACCGTGCTGAGAAAATGACTGGCTCCGGGTGTTTTGGACAACTCGATCAATCCTTCAGGAGTGATGGAGAAAAGCAAGGTCAGCAGGGTGGCAGGATCGAGCGACCAACGGGCATGATTGGCGTAATCCAGGCCGAGTTCTCTTGTGGTGGTGTGAGAAAAAAGCCAGGTGGGTAACAGTTGGAAAGCGGTGAGGGCCAGGGAACAGATCACCACCCCTCCCGTCCAGAGACTTATATTCAAAATTGGATATCTCGTGTCGATTCGCCGGACCCACAGGGAATGGAAGAAAATTATTAAAACGGAAAGAATGCTGAACTCGGGACTGCCGGCAAGGGTTTGTAAGGCGCAGATGGATAGGGACAACAGAAAATACCGGACGGATTTTTCCCGCAGGAACTTTTCAAAGAACAGTAAAAACCAGGGAAACCAGACCATGGAGTGAAAATGATTGGCGAAGGTACTGAGGGACAGGAAAAATCCCCCGATCAAAGCTGTCAGTCCGGAGCACAGGGCGGCGGTCGGGGAAAACCCCCAGAACCGCATCAGCACATAGATGCCGCATACTAATAGCGCGTGATGCAGTACCAGGCTCAGGTTGAAGGCGAAAACAAAATCGCCCAGAAAAAAAATCAGGCTGGGGGGGTAAAATACGGAGGATTGCAGCACCGCCATAAAGGGCAGTCCCGTAAATTGTTTCGGCTCCCAAAAAGGTATGAACCCTCCGTGGTAAGCCTGATATAGAAAATGATACATCGGAAAATTGAAGAGCGCGGTATCCCCGGAAAACACCGTTTTATTTCCGAAGATCACCGGCAGGTAAAGCAACAGCAGGGCGAATAAGAGCAGGGTGATCGCTGGTCCCTCACGATAGAGGAGGCTCTTATCGTTCAAAGAGGGATCAGGCATGGTGTGGTCCTGTGGCCGTGTTTATTTTTTGAGGAGGTAAATCAGGGTGCCGGTGCGTTTGTAGTGGCCTGCCGCCGCACCGGCGGGATCGCCGACGCCGAAGTATAAATCCACCCGTCCCGGCCCCTTGATGGCCGACCCGGTATCCTGATCCACCACGAACCGGGATATTTTTTCCCAGCCGGTGATTTCCAGGTCGGCGTTCAATACCGGTTTATCCACGGTGATGTAGGCCAGACCGCCGGCGGGGTACAGCGATTTGTCGGTAGCGATAGAGCGTCCCGCGACCAGTTCGGCCCCGCCCGATCCGCGCGGCAGGCTGTCACTCGTTTGGAAAAAAATGTAACGGTGGTTGCGGAACAGATACTTATCGATATCCTCCGGATGCTCCCGGAAATATTGTTTGATCCCCTGCATCGATCCCTGCGCCGGTACGATGACGCCATCCTGCATCATTTGCCTGCCGATACTGCGGTACGGAAACTGGTTGGAGGCCATATACTGAACCGCTTGCAGAATACCGTCCGGAAACGCCAGATAGCCCGATCCCTGAATGTGCAGAAAATAACGCTCGAGATCGTCCTTGAGCCAGGCCACCTCCAGTTGCTGATCGCGGAGCGCATTGCCGCCATCGATGTCTGCGCGCGTCAACAGAACCTTTCCCGTATTCTCTGAAACATGAAAACCCGAATCGATGCTGGAGATGTTCTTGGACTGCCCGGCCACTCGCGTTGCCGGATACCAATCCGGTTTCCGGTACAGCGGAAAAACATAGTCCTCCGTCCTCTGCCGCCGGGCGGGAATGATCGGCGTGTAATATCCGGTAAACAGCGCCGGCCGGCCGGCCCTCGGGTATCCCGCGGTGACCGTTTCAAACTGTTCGTTCAGACTGCGGGTGAATTCTTCCTCGGACAAATCCTGCTCCAGTAAATCCATAAAGGCGTGCAGGGTGTCGACCAGTTGCCTGCGGGTGATCATGCGTTTGCCGATGCGGACCTGCCGGGTCAGGTCGGACGGTTCCATCACGCGCAATTGTTTGCGGATGGCCAGCTTGATTGAAGCCCGGTCCATATCGTCTATCCACTCCCAGACGAACTCTTCAGAAGTATCCGGGGATGGGGGCGGCGTTGTCAGATGGGGCGGGGGCGGGGGAAAGTCGTCCTCCGGCGGGGCGTCTTCCGGAGTCAATGTCCATTCGGGAGCGAACTCTAAATCGTTCACCGATGGGCGATTTTCTTCCACCGGATAGTCCATGGCTTCCGGTAGATCGATAACGGTCTTTCTATGAGGGCTGGGGCGGTAGGAAACTTCCATCGTTGCCGTTGCCATTTCTTTATGCAGGGTATGGTTTGAAGAGGCGGATTTTGGCACGGGCGCTTCCTCCGGGTTACCCCCCGGGCTCAGGGTGGAACAGGCTCCCAGCAAAAAACAAAATCCTCCGCACACCAACCCATAGCCGGTGCGGCGGAAATTATGGCGTCGAAAGATTTCGGGGATGCTCATCATCAGTAGAGTTCGTCGATGCCTTCGTTGGCGAGGACGTCGGCGCGTTCGTTTTCCGGGTGGCCGTTATGGCCCCGCACCCAGAGCCATTTAATGGTGTGGCGTTGGTTCAGTTCTTTGAGTTCCAGCCACAGGCCCTTGTTTTTGACCGGTTGCCGGGAGGCGTTGACCCAGTTTTTGCGGATCCAGCCGTCGATCCATTCCGTCATCCCCTTGACCAGGTATTGTGAGTCCGTGGTCAGCTCGACCTCGCAGGGCTCCTCCAGTTGCTGCAGGGCGACGACGGCGGCCGTCATTTCCATGATATTGTTGGTGGTGTCCTTTTTGCCGCCTTTCAATTCCCGGGTTTTCCCACCCCGGACAATGATACAGCCGTAACCGCCGGGACCGGGGTTGCCCCGGCAGGCGCCGTCGGTATAAATTTTAACTTTTTCCATAAGGGCCAGAAGGGGTAACACAATCCATTGATTTTTAAGACTTAATAAGGCTATTAATATATCATACTTCGGACTGAAAATTAAAGAGGCATGACCGATCGCCAGCCGTCGGGCGCACTCGGTTAGTCTTTAAAGAGGAATCTGCTTGCCCTTCCCGGTGCATGTTCAGGTGCAGGAATAATGCTGGCTTTTCGGAATTCCCGGTGCCGAATAGTGAAGGGCCTGCGGTCTGCCCGCGAGACAGTCTATTAAATTGTTATTTTATAAGGACTTTTAATTTTTTCCGACAGCGTAAGTTGAAGCCTTGCCGGATCTTTTTTACAGCGATTTGCCGGATGCGGGAGATTTGTCAGAAGCGTCCAATATTTTGTTGGAACCGGCGGAAAAACCAGTACAATCAACATTAATTTATTGAAGGGAAAAGGTTTGACAAGGCCCTGATGAGTGTTCTATAGTTGGGCCTCACAAATTACGCCCCTAGAGGATAAACCCTTAAAATAAAAGGATTTGAGGTATGGGAGAGTATCAGGTATTACCTGGGCCGGAGGCTTTTTTACCGCCTTCCGCGGCCAGCATGGGAATTGTATTGCCGGACCCGGGAGAAGCCCATATCGAGGGCCGCATCGTAGACGAAGAAGAAGCTTACGAGCATGCCGCGCGCAAACTATTAGGCGCCAAAGTGCCGACCATTTTTCCGGGACCGCTGGTCTTGTGGAAGTGGAACGAAAAGGCCGGTAAAAAGGCCGCGGCACTGCGTGAATTGGCCGAGGCCCTGCCGGCACGGCTGATCCCGATGGCCGACTACCGGCCCAAGTATCCGAAGATTGATGCGGAAGTGGAGATCAATCCGAACCATCCCAATTTGACGATCTGGCACAACAACATCGACGTTTGTATTTTCGTCGGCGTGCATTGTCACCAGGCGAACCTGGCGCTCAAAATTATTCGCGGCGGGAC
>CBDVDB010000221.1:0-4063 GCA_965372625.1 uncultured Nitrospinaceae bacterium | reverse complement strand
GTAAAATTCTCTGACCTCCCGCGTGGTTTTTTTATACTCATCCATAAAGGCCTGGGCCTGTTCCGCGAAGGTTGCTCCGGAATAACCCAACAACCGCGCCAATACCGCCAGCGCATCTTCATCTTTGGGCAGATGGCTGGAATATTTCTCCGACGACAAACGCAGGGCGCACTCGACCTTTCTTAAAAAATGGTAGTGCCTCCCCAGGCTCTCGGCCCGGCTATGATCCAGTATGGCGTAATTCGATAACAATTGAATATTCTCGAAGGTGTTGCCGTACCTGAGTTTGGGATTGCGGTGACCGTGCATTAATTGCAGGACCTGAACCGAGAACTCGATATCCGCCAACCCGCCGGCTCCCAGTTTCACATCGATTCCCTTTCTGGATTCCTGCGCCAGTTCTTTCTCCATCCGATCCCGCAGGCGCGAAATTTCGATCAGCGACCCATACTCCAGTTTGGGCCGGTAAGTGAACCGATGCGCCAGCTTGACGAACTTCTCGCCCACTTCGGGAGAACCGGCAACGAAACGGGCCCGCGTCATCGCCTGTTGTTCCCAGATTTTCCCCCGCGTCTCGAAATAATCTTCATACCCCTTGAGCGACAGCACCAGCGCCCCCCGGCTGCCCTCGGGCCTGAGATCGGTATCGATTTCATAGGGGGGAGGAACCGGAGCCCTCTGCGAGTTCAACTGATAAATTTTTTGCGCCAGTGATACATAGTCGATGATGAGGTTTTCCGCTCCGGCAGCTTCCCCGGCCGCCACCTGTTCTTCATAAACAAAAACCAAATCCAGATCCGAACCAAAATTGATCTCCTGGCCGCCCAGCTTTCCGAGGCCGATAATCGCGAAGTTTTCCGGTAAACGGCTGCCCCCCTGCGAGGCGGCGGTTTCCTGCCGGGCCAGTTGATAAATCGTTTGCAGATAGATATCCGCCAGGTGCGACAAATCCGCCAGGGTGCCCGGCACATCGGTTTCATGAATCAGGAACCGCAGGCCAATGCGAAGCTCTTCGCCCTGTTTGAATTGTCTCAGGCAAAGGTTTTTGCCGGAAACTTCTGGAACTTCGGCCATCCGTCTCTCCAGCTCTTCCATCATCATTGCCGGAGTCTTGTAAAGATACAGTGATTCCTGGTTGGAGATCACATCAATCAAGTTATGCTGTTTGATCAACAGGGTGGACAGCACACGGCTGGACCCGAACAAAATCAGAAGAATCTCCAGAAATTTATGATTGTCGTGGAATACGTTCAAATACATTTCGCGGGCATGACTGGCATCGATAAACCGCGCCAGGAAATCGACGGCGGCGTCCGGATTTGGAACCTCGCGGCACAGATCCAGCAGGGTGGGCAAAATCGCATAAAAGGTCTGAATGCTTTTTTCGCTGGCGTGAGACAACTCCGGTCCATCGCGAAGCGATGTCAAAAACCTGAAGGCGCGTTGGGGATCCCTGAATGGATATTCCTTGAGGGTATCCTCCGAAAAGCGGCCCTCCAGCTCCCGTTGCGCGGCCCACTGTTGGGCGGTATCGCCGGCGGCCTTTTGATCTTCATCTTCTGCGAAAAGGTTGGCATACATGTTCCCGACAAACTCCGTGTGCCGGTCGAACTCCCGGTTCAACTCTTCAACCAGCTCGGGAGTGGTCTTTGTCTTAAAACCCATTTTCCTGGCCAGAACCGCGAGGTCTTTTTCATCTTTCGGCAAGTGATAGGTTTGCAGGCCGAAAGAAATCTGCACCCGGTTTTCGAGGTTGCGCAGAAATATGTATGCGTCGCGGAGTTTTTTATTTTCCTCGTCCGTCAGGAATTTACGATCTTTTAATTTATCAATAAGCGATAGAGTATTGGCGTCGCGCAAACTCTGATCGCGGCCTCCGAAAAGAAGCTGATACGACTGAACGATAAATTCCACTTCGCGAATACCGCCGAACCCCAACTTGATATGGCCTTTTTCCAATTGTCTTTGCTGCAGGTCGAGATCCACTTTTTTCTTGAGCGATTTGACCTCTTCGATGGCGTTGAAGTCCAGGCTTCTCCGGTATACAAACGGCTGAATCATGGTGGAAAATTCTTTACCCAGCGCCTGGCTTCCGGCAGAGACCCGCGCTTTGATGAGGGCCTGCCGCTCCCAGGTGCGCCCCCAGGATTCGTAATAGGTTTCGCAACTGGTGAGCGAATTCACCAGCTCACCGCTCTTTCCATCCGGCCTGAGATCGAGGTCGACGCGGAACACATTGCCGTCCGCGGTGATTTCGTGGAGCGCTTTGGTTATCGATTGCCCCAGCTTGGTGTGGAATTCATGATTGGTGAGGGTGGGTTGCCCGTTGTTGCCCCGGGTCTCGCCCATACTGGAAGTGTAGATATAGATCAAATCGATGTCGGAGCTGTAGTTGAGTTCCCGCCCGCCCAGCTTGCCCATTGAAAGAATGGCGAATTCCGATTCTCTGGCATTGCCGTCCGCGCCGTCAAACATGGGCGTGCCGTATTTTTCCTTGAGAATTTTAATGGAGTATTCGTAAGCCACCTGGAGGCAGACATCGGCCAGGTCCGACAGGCTTTCCACATTTTCGCGCAAATCCACCAGGCCCATCAAATCCCTCAACCCCAGCCGGATGTACTCCCGCTTTTTGAATTTTCTGAGGAGGGTGGGGGTATTATCGGTCAATTCATCGGTACCCGCCAGTTCATAAAAATCCCGGTACAGCATATCCCGGGTTTTCGGTTGGGTCAGGGTATCGGGAACGTTCAGCCAATCCACATAAGCGGGATTGCTCAAGAGGGCATCGGTCAACATCTGGCTTCCTGAGAAGAGAGCGGTCAGCGCTTTCAGCAGTAAGGGCGAGTTGGACAACAGGGAATACAGATGGTCTTTATCAAAAATTTCCTGAGTCAGCCGCTCAAAATTATTTAAAGCAATATCCGCGTTGTACGATTGGGACAGGCTGTTTAAAAAAGATGGGAAAAACAGCGGATATAACTTAGCGAAATGAGTTTGCCGGCTCAGGGAGGTCAGAATCCGCCAGGCCTTTTCCGGCTGGTCAAAACCGCACTCCGCCAGGGCCGGGGCAATATCGTCATTCCAGGACTTTTTCTCGAAAAGCCAGGATTCTAATTGGGTTATAACATTCATTCAAAACCATTGGTTAGAGTAACGATATTTTTTAAATCTAACACAAAAAAACCCCCTGGAAAAATCCAGGGGGTTTTAAATTATAAAACCTTACGAAATGTAAAATCCAGAAAACTCCTGACCCATCTTAAACGTCGTAGTACAGGTAAAATTCATAGGGATGGGGACGCAGGTTCATTTCGTCGATTTCGACTTCCCGTTTATAGGATACCCAACGGTCGATCACATCCTGGGTGAACACATCGCCTTTGAGCATGAATTGGTGATCCTCTTCCAAACAATTGAGTGCTTCATCCAGTGAACCCGGGAGCCGGGGAATGTTGGCCAGCTCCTCCGGCCCGAGGGAATAAATATCCTTATCGAGCGGTTCGCCGGGATCGATTTTATTTTCGATGCCGTCCAGCCCCGCCATCAGCATGGCCGAGAAAGCGAGGTAGCCGTTGCAGGAAGGATCCGGGAACCGGCATTCCAGGCGCTTGGCCTTGGGACTGGGAGAATACATGGGAATACGCACCGCGGCGCTCCGGTTCCGGCTGGAGTACGCCAGGTTGACAGGCGCTTCAAATCCGGGGACCAACCGTTTGTAAGAGTTCGTCGTCGGCGCCACGAAAGCCGCCAGAGAGCGGGCATGTTTCAAAATACCGCCGATGTAATACATTCCCATTTCGCTGAATCCGGCATAGCTGTTACCGGCAAACAAGGGTTTGTCTTTTTTCCAGATACTTTGATGGACGTGCATTCCCGAACCGTTATCACCATAAATAGGCTTCGGCATAAAGGTGGCGGTTTTATTGTAACGTCGCGCGACGTTCTTGACGATGTATTTGTACCACATCAGATTGTCCGCGCATTTTACGAGAGAAGAAAACCGCATGTCGATTTCGCACTGACCGCCGGAGGCGACTTCATGATGGTGGCATTCCATCTGGAT
>CBDVDB010000220.1:0-4073 GCA_965372625.1 uncultured Nitrospinaceae bacterium | reverse complement strand
CGTAATGGAACATTTTTTCCTGAACCGCGAGGTTGTTGATCCCGAACGGCTCGGAGCGATAGTTCAAGGCGCGGGCGGAAGGACGGTAAGCGTCGGTCTGCGGGTCGCGCTGGGGAATCATCTCACCGAAACGGTTCAAAGGACGGAACGATTCGTCGCCCACCTCATGGTAGAACAGGCAGAACTCGCGAAAATCTTTCTCATCGTCATTGACGATCATCGCCATCCAACCGCTTTCCAGAGGACCGCCGGTCCAGGGATCGAGATACCTGGAACCGTAGGGCTCAACCATAAGAGCTCCGACCAGGCCCAGGGCCGAGGGATCACGGCCGGCATGGCTGGAGATGATGTGTCCGCCTTCCTGTTCATCAATCGGAATGTACCACTCGAAATCCTGGGTTTCGCCGGAAGGAACAATAGCGCCCTTCGATACCGCGGTATTGGGAACGCCGGTAGAGCTGATGATCATGGCGGATCCGTTAACCTGGAATCCCGCGTCCTCGTCTTCCAGTTGATTGCGGAATTTCACGCGGAGACATTCACCCTGATTGGCACGGATGGCCAAGGGTTGAATCGCGTCACCCTGAAGACCGGTGGACACCGCACCTGGATCCAACTCGTCGGCGCGGGCTTTGGCGTTGCGCTTTTCTTCGTCCCGAACCTTCTTGATGTCCTTGGTCAGAACATACATGTACCCCGGATAATAATCGCCCCACTGATTGAGCGTAACTTCCACGTTGATCGCGGAAATATCAAAGCTTTTTGTGGGAACACCGGCGGGACAGTGCGCGCCTTTGAACACCTGGCTGGCGACTTCGGAAGGCCCCAGCAGATAGCCCTGCTGGAGCTGATGAGCAGCCCATGAATTGTGAAAAACGCCGCCGTTGGAAGCCGGGGTGGCGTGCTCCATCAATTTCCCCTTGAGACGGTCCATCAGGCTCTGGTACGTCTTGTTCAGACGTTCCTGATTGCCTTCTTTGCCTTCCATCATCTCTTCGTAGTTGATCTGGTTTTCCAGTTTGTCCAACCACAAAGGACGATCTACTGAGGATCCTTGATGACCCTCGTGACTTGAAGAAGCGAATGCCTGCCCTTGCGCCAACACCAAGGTCAACACAATCAAGGCAAATGTTCGCCATATGAGATTTCTGCTTGTAGCCATAGAACCTCCCTAGAAATTTTCTAGTAAAAAAAGTCGGATTTTGAAAAACCGCCCATTGCCTAACCGGTTTTCCATCCTTAATGTGAAACCAATACCCTTCTTGAACAATAATTTCGGTTTATTTTTATTTTCCTTTATTCAAATTGAAAAGGATCAATACTTTATCCCGGTCAATTAAAAGCGAGAGAGGTTTATCAGAATTCCCCCGTAAAATACCGTCAAATTCCTTTTTGCCGTCAATCTGTTTCCCATTGACGGCGGTGATCACGTCCCCTGCCAGGATGCCTTCTTTCTCCGCTTCGCTGTCGGGGAGCACCTGGGTCACCCGCACCCCTCGTTTTGGACCGGCATTCGGGTCCTGGGAGGCCGCTGAATCCAAATCCTCCCAGACAATACCCAATTGTGGAATCTCCTTTTTTCCCAGAAGGGCTAGCTGGAGCTTGGGATCTTTCTTTTCTTCCAGTTGGATGGAAAAGGTTTTATGTTCGCCATTTCTGAGAACATCCAACTGGATAAACTGGCCGGGAGAAATATTTCCAATGAGGCGGATCATGGAATTCGGCGAACTCACCTTGGCGCCGCCTATTTTCAGAATGATGTCCCCCACTTTGACTCCGGCCTTAAAAGCGGGTTGTTTTTCAAATACCGAGTTGACCAGAACGCCATCATCCGTGCTGATATTGGCTTTTTTGGCGACCTCCTCAGAAATAAACTCGATGCCCACACCCAGCCAGCCGCGGCTGACCGATCCGTGTTCAATGATCTGTTGAGTGACATTTTTAACGACATTGACGGGAATCGCAAACCCTATGCTTTGCGCATAATTGATGATTGCGGTATTGATCCCGACCACCTCTCCCCGGATATTCAGGAGGGGCCCGCCGCTGTTGCCCGGGTTGATGGAGGCATCCGTCTGGATGAAGTCCTCATACCGGGAAATATTGACATTTTCCCGGTTCAGCCCGCTGATCACTCCGAAACTGAATGTATCGTGCAAGCCGTAGGGATTCCCTATGGCCACGACAAACTGTCCCACTTTCAACTTGGAGGAATCGCCCATTACAACCGAAGGTAACGGTGTGGGAGATTCCACTTTAATTACCGCCAAATCTGTTTCTTCGTCCGTGCCCATAACATGCCCGACAAATTCCTCACCGCTATAAAGAAGTATCTGAACTTTTTCAGACTGACGGACCACGTGACTGTTGGTCACGATATAACCGTTTACCCCGTCTATGATTACGCCAGCACCTGCGTTGGTAGGCCGGGACCGATTAGGATCACTGTGGCGCCTTACGGATGGCGATGGTGGAACGTACGGGGAAATATTAACTACCGACGGCAAGGTGTGTTCTGCCAAACCGACAAAACCTCTCTCCACCTCTTCGAGAAGTTCGAGTCCCTTTGCCGCATGGCCGGCCTCCACACCTGACGCAACCAGCAAGCTTAAACAGAGGACCAAAACTGAAATGAACCTTGAATACAAGCGGTTGTCCATAATCGAGGTTTTATAAAGGATTTTGGCCCGCATTGTAAATCAATTCAGCACGGAAAACACCCTTATTATCAGTTACCCCCAAATTCCCCCGCCCTTGTAACAATATGTCCAAAAATTGAATACCGCCACGCATAATTAAAAAAAAATTCAAAATCCCTTGCGGGACTCCCGCCCATCTCACCCAGGCGACTAAATCTCCCCAAGGACCCCTATTATTTCAATTCAATAACCCGGGTCAAACCTCGCTCAAAGCCTTCAAAATTCACCTATTAAGGCTCTTGAAGCCACTTTATATATACGCAAAGCCACCCCCTGTCAACCTAAAAATCCGGATGAATAATGGGGTATTTTATTGAAAAACAAGCCCTCCACACTTGGACCCCGGCCCCGGTTGTGTAATACTTATAAATTATATGAAAATCTTCCCAATACACCCCATTTTGGGCACCAGGACAGGAGAGTTTTAATGGATTACAGCCGTTTTGAATCGAAATCCCCCCAGGAAATCCTGAAGTGGGCCTTTGAGGAGTTTGGAGAGCGTGTGGGGTTGGCGTCGAGCTTCGGCCTTGAGGATATGGCGCTGATCGACATGGCCTCGAAAATAACCCAGCAATTCACCGTTTTCACTCTGGATACCGGACGCCTGCACGAGGAAACGTATCGCACCATGGACCGGACCCGGAGCCATTACGGCATTTCGATACAATCCTATTTCCCGAAAAAGGAAGACGTCGAACGGCTGGTGCGGGAAAAAGGGTTTTACTCCTTCAAGGAAAGCCTGGAGAACCGGAAAGAATGCTGCGCCATCAGAAAGGTGGAACCCTTGTCGCGGGCCCTGGCGCCATTGCAGGCATGGATCACCGGTATCCGCCGGGACCAAAACGTCACCCGCACCGACATTCCCAAGGTAGCGGAAGATGCCAGCCACACCTCGGTGATCAAGATCAATCCGCTGGCCGACTGGTCCCTCGAGCAAATTGAGGAATATATCGAGCAGAACAAAGTTCCCATCAATCCGCTCCACAAATTCAACTACCCGAGTATCGGATGCGCGCCCTGCACCCGGCCGATCAAGGAGGGAGAAGATATCCGCGACGGCCGCTGGTGGTGGGAAAACCCCGACCATAAAGAATGCGGCCTCCACCCCACAGCGTGACGAATTATTCCACTCGCACTAAGGTAACCTATATGTTACCATTATGATAGAGGTTAAAGAATACCTTTGTGCGAACGACAGCAGCCCTTTTGCCGATTGGTTTGACGGGCTGAGCGTTCAAACCGCGCTGAAAGTGAACACCTGTCTCACGCGTATAGGGAATGGAAATCTTTCGAATGTAAAAAGCGTGGGAAGTGGTGTTCATGAATGCCGGATTGACTGGGGACCCGGATACCGCGTTTATCTGGGTAAAGAGG
>CBDVDB010000219.1:0-4105 GCA_965372625.1 uncultured Nitrospinaceae bacterium | reverse complement strand
AGCATCAACGCTTCGACCCGTTCATCCCGGCACACGGTTTCATTGAAATCATGAATGGCGTGATCGGACTCGTCCTGAGGGTCCAGCACCCGCCCGCTCCACAACACATTGTCCACCACGATCAATCCTCCGGTCCGGAGGATTGGTAGAATCGCGTTAAAATAATTCAGGTAGTTCGCCTTGTCGGCGTCGATGAACGCCATGTCAAACGTTTCGGTGAGACCGGCGATGGAGTCGAGCGCGTTACCCTCCAACAGGCTGATTTTTTTGCCATGCGGACTCTCGGCGAAGTAGCGGCGGGCAACGGCAATGGCCGCGGGGTCTTCATCGCAGGTAAACAGGCGGCCGTCTTCCGGCAACGCCTCGGCCATGGACAGAGCGCTGTAGCCGCTGAAGGTGCCGACTTCGAGAATGCGCCGCGCGGCCAGCAGTTGCGCCTGCAGTTTGAGGAACCGTCCGACCGTCCGTCCCGTAACCATTTGCGGATATTCCAGGCGGTCGTACGTTTCCTTTTGCAGGCGCGCCAGCAGTTCCCCATCGTCCTGAGTGTGATCGTAAACATACTGCTCGATTTTTTCATCTATGAATTCCATAATCCCCTCATGAGGTCATTTCAGTAATTAACGATATCCGCGTTCAAACTGCGCCAACAATACCAGGTGGCGACGGTCTCCAGCGGGCTCCACTTTTTCCCGATGGCGCGCAGACGTTTGGCATCGGGCCGGGTTTTCATTCCATATATATTCTGAACCGCTGCGCGCAAACCCAGATCGTCGACCGGTAGTACATCGAGCCGGTTGAGACTAAAGATCAGAAACATTTCCGTCGTCCAGCGTCCGATGCCATGCACCGTCGTCAAACGTTCGACGATCGCCTCGTTATCCAGATAATTCAGTTGGCGCGGACGAACGGTGCCATCGAGGAAGCGGTGACTCAAATCTTTCAGATAAGCGGCCTTTTGCCGGGACAACCCGGCGGCTCGCATGGGTTCTTCTTTTAATCCGGAAACGTGTTCGGGCGTGGGCGGCCGCCCGTCAAATAATTTTTGAAAGCGGCCGTAGATGGTATCCGCGGCGGCAACGGATATCTGCTGGGAGACGATGGACCGGCACAGCACCACAAAATAATTCCGATTGCGTTTCAATTGAAAGGGTCCCATCGCCTGAATCAGGCGCGCCATTTTGGGATCGCGCTTTTTAAAATGAGACAGTATCCGGTGGCGGGTCGGTAGCTCATGAGAAGATGAACGGCGGTCAACCATAGGCGCGTCAATTCATCTGGAGGAATTTGAAGCGTTTCAGTTTGGGTGACTGCTTCAACCGTTGTGCCGTGCTTTGAGAAATTCGGTTGCGGTACAAATCGATCGTCACCAGATTGGGCAGGCAGTCGCTTTCGGCCAGAAGATCGATGGCGGTATCGTCCAGGCCGTTGTGGGGAAGCGTCAGTTTTTCCACGGTCATCATAACTTCTGATGCGCACAAGGCTTTTAATCCGTCATTGCCGATCTCGGCCCGGTCGAGATACAGTTCGGTTAAATGACGCAGGTGCGGCGACCGCGCCAGTGCGGCAGCCCCCTCCGGTCCCAGCGGATTGGCTTTGAGATAAAGAAAATTGAGATTCGCCAGGGTTTCCGACTCTGCCAGGGCCTGCATGGCTTCGGGCCCAAGTTGGTTGTGTTGGAGGAACAGCGTGCGCAGATTCTTGAGGTGCGGGGAGGAAGCCAGCGCCCGCATACTCCGCGCCGTCATTTTATTTTCGGCGAGGGACAGGGTATGAAGCTTGTGAAGCGCCTCGGTTGCCGCCAGCAGTTCCGCTCCCTCGTCCTCGAAACTGTTCTCGTCCAGATAAAGCATTTTAACGGTCCCCAGGCGGGGATAACGCATGAGTTCCGCCAGCTCCTCCAGGATCACGTCTTTGTCGTTCAATTCCAGTTTGAACCGGGGATCCTCACTGGACTCGGCGCGGGCGTACATATCCCCCTCATGCACCACCATCGATTCGCTTTCATCGATATCGGTGATGAGAGTCATGTTGTGCCGCACCAGGCTTTCAAACAAGGAACCGCTCATGCTGCCACCCAGGATTGTTTTTTGAAGTATTTGATTATTTCGTAAACCGTTTCATCGGGTCTTTTATCGGTGGTGTCGCACACCAGATCGGCGGCGGCGTTGTATTTTTCTTCGCGCTCGGCGAGGATTTTGCGGTGCTCGTCCTCCCAGGACAACCCTTCGGCGAGGGGCGGCCGTTTATTGCGATCCCGGCTCAAACGGCTGAGCAGGGTCTCGAATTGGGCGGTCAACAAAACCGCTTTTCCGTTTGCCTTCAGCTTTTGAATATTGCGGTCGTTCAACACCACTCCGCCGCCGCAATCGATGACAGCGTCTTTCGCTTCATCGGTTACCTGCTCGACGATTTTAGCTTCTATTTCCCGAAACCGGGCCCAACCCCACATGCTGACGATTTCCGGAATGGGAATCCCCACTCCCTCTTCGATCAGGGCATCGAGTTTGAACAAACGGCGCTTCAGTTGCCTGGACAACAGCCGGGAGATCACCGATTTGCCTGTTCCGCGGTATCCTAACAGTATGATATTCATAACGAAATTTCCGTACCACTTCTCCTCATGCATGTTTAGAGGGCAGGTTATAATGTTTCGATTCGGGATGCAAACCATTCTCTCCGGACCCGCTTGAAACCTCATTATTAAGACCGCCGCCTGCCCGGCCAGCGTAACGCCCGGCGTAGCGCCGGGGCTTACTTTGCGGAGACGGAATGTCGGGTTGCACCTTTATCTCCGCCAGCAGGGATTTAAAAATTACCTGCGGAGGTACTCCGCTTGCGCCCAGAGGAATTCTCGGTTGCTGTTATCGGTCAGCCCGTTCCCCCCCTCTGGGCAGGAGGCGGGAAATTGTGATACAATTCCCGAAATTTCAACGGTCGCATTCAAGGGTGCGGCTTTCCCGGAAAGGATCCCTGTCGTGAAAACAAAACGTTTCGCTTGGATCACAGCTTTGGTAATAGGATGCCTCCTGACCCTCGGCAATGAAGTTCGGGCCGAAGAGGATAAGCTTCTGAACTTATGCAATAAGGGGAACTCCAGCGCCTGTTTTGAAAGAGGCAAAAAATACGTTACTTTGGATAGAGATAATAACAAAGCCATTGATGTGTTCCGGAAAGGTTGCGCGGGGGACCATATGACCGCCTGCTTGTGGGGCGGCAACCTGATTCAGAACACGGGAAAACAATACAGCCCGCAATGGAAAGAGGCCTCCAAAATGTTTAAAAAGGCCTGTGCTGCGGGCGAGGATGGGGGTTGTTTCAACCTCGGTTCCCTCTATTATAAGGAAGGCCGGGCCAGCAAAGCCAGGAAGATGTACAAAAAAGCCTGCGACATGGGCAACCAGCCCGGGTGCGACAACGTCAAGTGGTTGTCTAAATAACGATCAAGAATTAAGTATCTGGAAATGGCAATTCCTCCCAAGAAAAACAAGAACTGGGAACAGCTGATCAACGACGGCGAAAATTACGGGGATGAGGGCAAGGAATTCTCGCCGTTTGAAAAAGCCGTTTTTGAAAGCATCAAAGATAAGAAGGTCCTTAAAATTCAGGACCGCTTCGTCTTCGTGAAAACCGGACACGATGTGGACAATCCGGAGCACCCCATCCAGCTGGCCACCATGCTGGCCACCTTCGAACCTCTCAATAATGTCACCAGCATTATCATCACCCATAACCGGTTCAACGCGGAAGCGTTGAAGATTCTGGTGGCCTCCCCGATTCTGAGCGGCATCGATTATCTGCACCTGGGATCGAACGAACTGGGAGATGAAGGGGCGAAAATCGTGGCGGAGTCCCCGCTGTTCGCCAAGGTCCATACCCTCAACCTGGAGTGCAACGGCATCGGCCCGGAAGGAGCGAAGGCGCTGGCGACTTCCCGGACTCTTACGGAGGTCACCTCACTCAGCCTGGTGGACAACCGGGTGGGGGACGAAGGGGCGCTGGCCATCGCGCAATCGGACAACCTCAAAAGCCTCACTTACCTGCATCTCGGCGGCAACCGTGTCAAATCCGAAGAAGCCAAACAGGCCCTGCGCGAATCGACGCA
>CBDVDB010000218.1:0-4111 GCA_965372625.1 uncultured Nitrospinaceae bacterium | reverse complement strand
CTGGTGCTGGCCGTCACTCCCGGCGACCGCATGGGATTGGGTGAAGGCAATTTTAAAGTCAACCGTTCCACCGAAGTGCGCCCCGTCATGCCGAATCAAGTGACGGAAGGCGATGACTTCATCGCCGGGTTCAGCGTCATGAACCGCACCAGCGGACCGCGCGCTATAACCGTCACCATTCGCGCGGAGGGCGATATCCAGGGGGACAAACAAAAGAAGACTGAAGCCGTACAACTGGCGCCCTACAAGCGCGTCACCGTATGGATGCCGATCCAGACCCGCACCGTGAAAAAAGATCGCAACCGGCCCCAGGGCCAGATCAGTTTCAAAGTGACCGCAGTGGATAAAGTGGATAAGGACGGACTGATCCACAAACTTCCCGTCAACAAGCGGCGGTCGCTGGATACCGCCGCCAATTACGGCACCACCACCAAGCCGCGGGCGGAAGACTCCATCCTCTTCCCCAAAAATATTCATACCGATGTCGGCAGCGTCAGCGTCGTGCTGTCGCCTTCGGTCATCGCGAATGTGGAAGGCGCGTTCCTGTACATGCGGGATTACCCGTACATCTGCTGGGAGCAGGTGCTGAGTAAAGGCGTCATGGCCTCGCATTACATCAATCTGAAAGGCTACCTGCCCGACGAATTCGATTGGGGATCCGCCGCAGAACTGGTGCAAAGCACATTGGAATCGGCGGCCAGCTTCCAGGCGCCCAACGGCGGCATGGTTTACTACGTTCCTCAAGATAGATACGTCAGTCCCTACCTCAGCGCCTACACCGCGCTGGCATTCAACTGGCTCAAAACCGCCGGCCACGAAGTCCCTCGGGCGGTCGAGCAGAAACTCCACGCCTATCTGGAGAATTTATTGAAACGCGACATCTTCCCGTCGTTTTACAACAAGGGCATGTCGTCTACGATTCGCGCGGTGGCCCTGGCGGCATTGGCGGATACCGGACGCATCACCAGGGCGGACCTCGAGCGTTACCAATCCCATGTCCCGTTTATGGACCTGTTCGGTAAAACGCATTACCTGCAAGCCGCGCTCAAAATTCAGGGCACCGGAGCCATCATGAAAGAAACGATGGAAACGATACTGGCGCATTCCAGCCAGACCGGCGGCAAGTTCATGTTCAACGAAACGCTGGACGACAGTTACTCGCGCATCCTCGCCACTCCACTGAGGACCAACTGCGCGATTCTCTCCACGCTGACACAGGCCGCCCACCGGCCGGAGGTGGCGTCGTTGGTCAAGGACATCCCCTTCAAACTGGTGCGCACCATCACCCAGACGCGCGGCAACCGCGACCATTGGGAAAACACGCAGGAGAACATGTTCTGCATGAACGGCCTGGTCGATTACAGCAAAGCCTACGAAAGCGCCAAACCGCGAATGATCTTGACAGCGATCATGGACGACAAAGTTTTAGGCAAGGTGAAGTTCACCGACCGGCGCGACAAACCGACCACGTTTGAACGGCCCATCCAGCCCGGCGACCCCGGACGCAAAACCAAAATGATCATCGAGAAAAAAGGCCTGGGCCGCATGTACTACTCGACCCGCCTCAGCTACGCGCCCTTGGAGGAACACGCCAACCGCGTCAACGCCGGCATCGAAATCCGCAAGGAATACAGCGTCGAGCGAAACGGCAAATGGACTCTGCTCAAGAATCCGTCGGAAATCAAGCGCGGCGAGTTGGTGCGCGTCGATATTTTCGTATCGCTCCCCACCGCGCGTAATTTCGTGGTGGTGGACGATCCCGTACCCGGCGGACTGGAGCCGGTCAACCGCGACCTCGCCACCGCATCCACCGTCGATACCGACAAGGGTAAGTTTAAAGCGGTCGGCGGTTCTTTTTGGTTCCAGTTTTCGGATTGGCGTTACTACAATTTCTCGCGCTGGAGTTTCTACCATAAAGAACTGCGGCACGACTCGGTACGCTTTTACTCCGATTATCTCCCGGCAGGCAACTATGTGCTGTCCTACACCGCGCAGGCCATCGCACCGGGCAATTTCGTGAAGATGCCGGTGCACGCCGAGGAGATGTACGATCCCGATGTCTATGGCAAAGGCATCCCCTCGAAACTGATCGTCAAGGATTGATCGTGCAAAGCTGGATTCTACAAAAGAAACGCCTGCGGGCTACGCTGGGTTGTGTGATGGCCGGAGCGGTGTTCACCTTTGTCACTCTGCTGAGTCTCTCCCCCACCGAAGGCGCACTACAACGGATTCATGGCCAGGGTAAGAACCTCCGTGTGCTGGACCGCAACGGTGTCGTGCTCGCGATCAACACTCAAAACGACTGGAATGTTTACGACACCGTACCCCTGCACCGCGTCCCCGAATTTCTGCAACAGGCCTTCATATTATCGGAAGACAAACGGTTTTACGAACACGACGGCATCGACTGGCGCGCGCGCTTTCATGCGCTCTGGCAAAATATTCAGGCGATGCAAGCGGTGCGCGGGGCCAGCACGCTCACCGAACAGGTGGTGCGCATCGGCCATCCGCGTCCCCGCACGGTGTGGTCGCGCTGGCTGGAAGGTTGGGAAGCGCAGGACCTCGAACATCATGCCAGCAAGGCGGACGTCCTGGAATACTATCTCAATCAGGTGCCTTACGCCTCCAACCGGCGGGGGCTGGTGCAGGCGGCGCGGTATTACTTCAACCGCGATCTCGACACGCTCAACAAAAAAGAAATGCTGGCGCTGGTGGTGCTGGTGCGCGCGCCGTCGCGCCTCGATCTGTACCGCGATACCGGGCGGGTGGAAACCTCGATTCACCGGCTGGCCCAAATACTTATGGAAAGAGGAACGCTTTCAAAAGTTGAGCACAAAAACATCCTGAGCTATCAACTCAAACTCGAAAAATCAAAACCGCCAGCGCAGGCGGCGCACTTTGCGCGACAGGTTACGAGCCGTCTGGCTCACGATACCCCGCATCATAAAATTCGCACGACCCTGGACGCCGATCTGCAAACCACCGCGCAAGCTCTCCTGGACCGCCGCCTGCAGGATTTAAAATCGAAAAACGTGCGCAACGGCGCGGTGCTGGTGGTGGATCATCACACGCATGAGGTGCTGGCCTGGACCGTGGCGGGACAAATGAACCGGGAGATTCCTGGAAGTTTCATCGACGCCGTTATCACCCCGCGTCAGCCCGGCTCGTCCATGAAACCGTTTCTCTACGCGTTGGCGCTGGAAAACGGCTGGACCGCCGCGACGCAGATCGACGACTCGCCACTGGCCGAACCCGTCGGGCATGGTTTACATAACTACCGCAACTACAGCCGTACGTTTTACGGCCCCGTTTCCCTGCGCAAGGCGCTGGGCAATTCGCTCAACATTCCGGCCGTGAAAACCGCGCAGTTCGTCGGCACCGAATCTTATCTCAAATTTCTGCGCACGCTGGGGTTTCGGTCGCTCACCCGCCATCCGGATTTTTACGGCGACGGCCTGGCGCTCGGCAATGGCGAAGTAACGCTGTACGAGATGGTGCAGGCTTACACCGCGCTCGCCAACCGGGGAGCGTTCGCGCCGCTTAAAATATTAATGGACGATCCTTCGGCCGTTGCTCCGCGGCAAGTCTTGTCGCCGGAGTCGGCTTCGCTGATTGCCCATATCCTGTCCGACCCCGAGGCGCGGCGGCTGGAGTTCGGCGGCGGCAGTGTGCTCAACCTGCCGGTGCAGACCGCCGTTAAAACCGGCACCTCCACCGATTACCGCGACGCCTGGGCGGTCGGCTTCAACGACCGCTACGTGGTCGGCGTGTGGATGGGCAACCTCGATCAATTACCGATGGACCAGGTGACCGGGTCGACCGGACCCGGCCTGCTGTTGCGCGGCATCTTCGCAAAACTCAACCGCCACCGCGAAACCCATTCGTTGTATCTCAGCCCGCGCCTGGTGAAGCAAGACGTCTGCGTGTTTTCGCCTGAGGGTCAGGCATGCCAACCCTACTCCGAATGGTTTGTTCCCGGCACCGCGCCGGAAACTTCTCATCGGAAAACAAGGGTTGAAAAGAATCCGCAGTGGAAATGGGTGCAACCGACGCCTGGTTTGCAATTGGCGATGGACCCGCGCATCCCGGACGATCATGAAGCGTTCGAGTT
>CBDVDB010000217.1:0-4188 GCA_965372625.1 uncultured Nitrospinaceae bacterium | reverse complement strand
ACGCGGCGCCGGGCGACAGCCTGGCGGTCGACGAGAGAATACTGGAGTTCGAGGGGACCGATGGCTGATGTTTCGGTAAGGGTGGTGATCGAGGGCAAGGTTCAGGGCATGGGCTTCCGCTGGTGGATCATGCAATGGGCCGACGCCCGCGGGCTCGACGGCTGGGTCCGCAACCGTCACGAGGGTACCGTCGAAGCACTGTTTCACGGACCGGAGGATTTCGTGCGCCATATGATCGAAGCCTGTCACGAGGGTCCGGAATTGGCGCGGGTGCGCAATATCAGGGAATACGAGGACGAACCGCCGGAGGAGACCGGTTTCGTCCAGCGCGACAGTGTCTGACCGGCGCGTTGTGCGCGGTTTACCCATAATTCACTAAAAAAGCCGACTATGTGGCGTTTACATCATTCGATCCCGCCGGATACGCGTTGGCGGGACCGTTTACCGTTGGAACCCGGTCCGGCAACAGCGAATTTGAACGCATGGCGAGAAAAAAGCGGATAAAAGTACCGAAGGTCCGGTTCGGCCTGTTCCGCCGTAACCCGTTTACCGATTATCGCGGCAAGTTTCGCCGGTTCCTGAGGATCACCGTGCTGCTGGTGGCGATCATCGTGGTGACGCCGGTCACGCTGGTGGTGATCTATGAGTCCTTTCCCCCACCCCTTACGCCGCTCATGGTGGTGCGCCTGTTCGAGGGCGAAGGCCTCAAGAAGGACTGGGTTCCGCTGGAGCGCATCTCGCGCTATGTGCCGCGCGCGGTGATCGCCCTGGAGGACGCGACGTTCTGCGATCACGAGGGATTCGACTGGGCGGCGATCTTCGACGCCGCCGCCGACCGGGTGCGCGGCACGGGCGCGATGCGCGGCGGCAGCACGATTACCCAGCAGACGGCGAAGAACGTGTTCCTGTGGCCCAGCCGCACCATGACGCGCAAGGCGTTCGAAGTGCCGTTCACGGCGATGATCGAGTTGACCTGGAGCAAGCGGCGGATCATGGAGGTCTATCTGAACGTCATCGAATGGGGCCCCGGCATCTACGGAATCGAGGCGGCGTCGCAGGCCTATTTCGGTAAACCGGCATCGCAGTTGAACCAGCGCCAGGCGGCGCGGCTCGCCGCCGTCCTGCCGAATCCCCGGCGCTGGTCGCCGGCCAACCCGACCCGCTACATCCGCCGCCGCGCCTGGGCCGCCATAAGCCGCTCGCGCAAGTACGGCGGCGCGAACTGCGTGCGGTAACAATCTCAATTTATACCGTGGATCGTTGATAACGACCCATTAGACGGATTTCCTTGTCCGCTTGCCGGGCAGGTCGCCCGGCAATAGCCTGTAAACAAGCAGGGGTTCTTTTTCCACAAGAGGTAGGCGGGATAGGAGGCACCAACGCTTAAACGTGAATATCGAGGAAATGGTAATGATTCCTGTTTTGTTCTTTTTTTGTGGACATCCGTCCGCAATTTGTTCACGGTGCTTGACATCAACGCTCCAGAATGGTTTAGCTGACGTCTTGACGTCAGCTAAGAGGACTGAATGATGGTCCGCATCAGTTCAACCGATAATTCGGTAACCACAATTAAACCCACTATAAGTTTGCGTCTGCATCCCGAATTGGTTCGCGAATTCCGAATTGAAGGAGCCCGACGCGGCAAGCATCTCAACGCATTATTCGAGGAAATGTGGCAACTCTATAAGGAGGCCCGTGATGGCGCCGTTTGATGCTGCTGTACCGTTGAGTTTTATTAAGTCGCCGCCGGAAGCCAACCGAATCAGACAAACACTTGTCGAGTTGGAGGCGAGATCCTGGGCGGTGGTTGAGGCGATAACAACGAGCGGAGCGATGAGTCGGCCATGCGATGACGTGATTCTGGCTCAGGCGGATGCACTGGAGTGGCTTGATGCGGTACCCGAAAATACTGTGCATGGCATTGTTACCGACCCGCCGTATGGGCTGATTGAATATGAAGGCAAGGATCATACTAAACTTCGTGAAGGGCGTGGTGGCGTATGGCGTATTCCTCCTGCAATTGACGGTATCGAACGTATGCCGGTGCCACGATTTACGGTATTAACGGACAAAGACCGGAATCGGCTGGAAGCATTTTTTCTTATTTTGGCAGAGAGAGCCTTCAAGGTGCTGGTGCCCGGCGGACACCTGATGATCGCGTCGAACCCGTTGTTGTCCACCGCCACCTTCTCATGTTTTGAAAAGGCCGGTTTTGAAAAGCGTGGTGAAATCATACGTTTGGTTCAAACCTTGCGAGGCGGTGATCGCCCAAAAGGCGCGGAAGTTGAATTCAGTGATGTGACCGTGATGCCTCGATCTAACTGGGAACCTTGGGGTTTGTTTCGTAAACCGATCAGTGAAAAAACCGTTGCGGCGAATTTGCGGCTTTGGGGCACGGGGGCATTACGCCGCGTGTCCGCGGGAGAGCCGTTCCGCGACGTGATCGAATCCGCCCCTACAAGAACGCGCGAAAGGGAGATTGCGCCGCACCCGTCGTTGAAACCGCAGAAGCTCATGAGGCAATTGGTCCGGGCGGTGCTGCCGCTTGGCATCGGTGTTGTGTACGATCCCTTCGTTGGTGGAGGTTCGACACTGGCCGCGGCTGCCCGAATTGGTTACCGGGCGGTAGGTACTGAATTGGACCGCGAGTATGCCGCCACCGCATGCGGCGCTATTCCGCGCCTACGGGACCTGTACGGGGGCGAGAACGCAAAACTTCGGGTCTATGGCTTGTCCAGCAGGTAAACCCAGTTCGCGCGCAGTTTTTGGATACCGTACCGGTCGAGGGTCGCGGTTCGTGTACCAAGTTCTCCACGGGCGTTCTTGCGGAAATCGCTTTCGACAACTTGCCCCAGATATACCTCCTTGAAGTGCATCGGTGCGCGGCGTTCGGCAGGCTCCGTCGCGTTGTCGACCTCGTAAACGAACACGCACATCCACTGTTTCCGTGCTCCATGCGTGTCCACCGCGCCGCCCTTCTTCCGGGTGCTTTTTATTTCCACCCGTGTTCTCCAGCTTTAACGGCGTTATTGGGATACTTGCCCTGCAAGATCAGGTCCGGGTGCCCGTTGAAGTGTTGGTTTTCGACCAAGGTACGCGCATGGCTCGCCAGGCTCGCCGTCAGCATATCCGACATCATTCCGGACATGGCCGCCGGTCGCAGCATGTCGTCCAAACGATGCAACCCCTTTTTCAGCAAGAGCTGGTTCACGTCATAAAAGAAGTCATATACGTCCTGCATGGCGATCTCGAAATCCTTGAGCCGTAACTCATAGGGTAAATCAGCATCGGGATTGAATGCGGACGGGATTACTTTTTCGCGGTATGTCATGAGCGCACTGGCTGGTCAGCGATAAGATCATTACCCCTGATTACACTGGGTACACGGAACCGAATAGAGATTTATGACTGAAGTTGGGACGATAGAAACAGGGTCAGAACCATTGGGGCAGCCGGAATCGAAAAGCCAACAGACCTGATCGGCGAACGCATCGGTCTCAAGACTTTCGTATAGAGCCGGCGCCACCCGACGCCAGGAACTGGACAAAACCTCTCCCCGGCCCTTGGCGGAGCCGGGCCTGTGTTTGACTCTTAAGCCGCCGGTTTATTCGAACTTGCTGAAAATCGTGGCGTTCGGGCAGAAGCTTTTGTCGCCGGATATTTCCCCGGCAAGCCAGCGCTCGCAATGATCCTCGCGCGGGCATTTCGCGCAGCGCGCCCGCGACTGTTTCAGGAGATGCGGGTCGCCGCGCCCGGCGATGGCCGCATCCAGGCCGAACCGCGTCATCATGCGCGTCATGCGGCCGATGCTCAGGGCGGTCTCGCTGCTCTGGAACCAGACGATCAGGGCGATGCTGGCGGCCACCATGAGCACGGCGGCTTCGATCGTGAATATGGATGTCTCCATGGTCATATCCTCCTTATTGCGCGCCAGCCGGGGCGCGAAATACCCGCCGCGATACTCGCCCGAAAAACTGGTGCACCGCGCAGTGTACGCCAAATAACCATAATCTTCCAGCGGATATGGCGGCGCGGCCGGCTATTTGCCCCCGAACACCTCGCCGAAGGTCGCCGCGAGCGCGTTGTCCAGATCGGCCAGCGTCACCGGCAGGCCCAGATCGACCAGCGAGGTCACGCCGAGTTTCGGGTCCGATACGCCGCACGGGTGGATGCCGGCATAGTGGCCGA
>CBDVDB010000216.1:0-4199 GCA_965372625.1 uncultured Nitrospinaceae bacterium | reverse complement strand
GGCAACCCCAACAGCAACGCAACTATGCCTATCCAGCGCTTCATTTTCCCATACCTCAAAACACATTCCCAAGGAAGGGAATGGCAAATCCCCTTTCCTACTTATTAATATAGTCCCCCTGTCAAGCGGCCGCAAGTTGCCCCTGCGGCTAGCAGCTGCGTCCTCTGCGGTGCTAAATCACCCCACAACCCCTCTTTAAAAAGAGGGGCACACGGGGTCACCCTTCGCCAGCCGGGGTTTTAAAATTACCGGCGGAGGTTCTCCGCCCGGCAGGCTACAACCTGCCCTCCTCCACATCATAGACATCGAACCAGACATAGACCGGCGGATGCAGGGGAAGGTATTCCAGGATGTACCCCTCCAGATATTCCTGCCCCTCGTTCGACATTTCGCTCAACCGCATGCCCCGCATTTTATTGTTCCAGCGGATGACCTCCATAGGGTCTTTGATTTTGGATTGCTCCTTGAACCATTCCGCGACTTCTTCATCGGTGGCACCCGTCGCCACAAATTCCTTCATGAGGTCGTGGTCGACTCCGGTAAATGTCTCCAGCTGATCGCACAGCGAGCAGTACCAGAAATTGTATTCACCGTTTATCCCTAAAAGGAATGCGCGGCATTTGTCCAGACAGCGAGCGAGAATGACGTAGCCGCCCAAAACCTCCCGGGGACTTCGCGGGGGTTCTTTTCTTAAATCCTTGGCGTGTTGTTCCAGTTTATCCTTATTCATAACCAGATCCTTTTTTATGGGGATTAGGATTAAATGCCGGGCGATCGGAAAACGATCATTTTTTCCTCGGTCATTTCCAGTAGGGTCGGCAGGATGCCGCCGACACCCAGACCTGAAGCCTTGCGTCCCGCGAACGGCATCCAGTCGACCCGAAAGGCCGTGTGATCGTTCACCATGACGGCGGCGGCGTGCAGGCGTTTGGCTGTGTCGAGAGCGGTATCGATGTTGCGGGTGAACACGGCGGCTTGAAACGAGTAGGGAATTTGATTGGCCCGCTCGATCGCATCCATTCTATCCTTGAACGCATAGACGCAAACGACAGGACCGAATATTTCATCACGCGACACTTTTACTTGATCGGGAGGATTCAGCAGGACCGTCGGCGCATAACAGGTGCTCCCGATTTTTTTGCCACCGGTGAGAACTTTCGCGCCGGCAGACCGCGCCTCCTCCACCCATTCGGCGACACGGTCCACTTCCCGCTCCAGGATGAGCGGGCCGACTTCCGTGGCCGCGTCCGTGGGATCGCCCACCACCAGTTTTTTCGCAATGTCGGTCAATCCATCGGCGACCGCATCGACGATGGACTCATGCGCAAACACGCGTTGCACCGACACGCAGACCTGTCCCGCATGGTAGAAGCCGCCCTTCGCCAGCAGAGGCAACGCGTCTACCACATCGGCATCTTCATCCATAATGACGGGAGCCGCGCCGCCGTGTTCCAAAGCGCAACGGGTTCCCGGCGCCAGTTTGGAACGAAGATGCCAGCCGACCTTTGCGGAACCGATGAAAGAGAAAAAAGCAACACGGGAATCAGTCACCAGTTTTTCTGAAACCGTATTATCGCTAACCAGAACCTGACACCATTCTCTGGGAAGCCCGGCTTCGTACAGACAGTTGACGAGGTTGAAGCATGAGAGCGGCGTAGTCAATGCCGGTTTCACAATCACCGGACACCCCGTCGCCACCGCCGGGACCACCTGATGCACAATCAGGTTGAACGGATGATTGAACGCGCTCACCGCCGCCACCACGCCGATCGGTTCGCGCCGGGTATAGGCCAGGCGGTGCATCGACGAGGCGGTCACATTCATGGGAATCTCCCGGCCCGTCAGTTGGCTGATGGAGCGGGCCGCTTCCCGAATGCCCTGCACCGCGCGGTCCAGTTCGACGCGGGAATCGATCAACGGTTTGCCGCCTTCTTCCGCCGCTTGCCGGGCAAATTCTTCAACTTTTTCTTCGACCAAACGCGCAGTTTTTTCCAGAATGGCGATGCGTTGGGGCACGGGAATCGCGTGGTCTAGATTTTCCGCCAATCGACTTGCCGCGGATAGAACGCGCTCCAACTTCTGGGCGTCGTCCCATTCGATTTCCGAAATCAGATGACCGTCGAACGGGGAAAGGACTTTAAGGGGTTCTGACATCGCCAGCTCCTACTCCAATGCAAAATTCATATGATACAGGTAATGGCATTCAATTCTTCGATCAACACCCGCTCGTTCTCGGAATAATCGACGGGCACCTCGACCAGATGAATCCCCGGCGCGTCCAGGGAGTTTTTGAGAAATCCGGCGAGTTGATCGGTGGTCTCCAGGCGATGCCCCTCGGCGCCATAAGATTGGGCGTATTTCACAAAATCGGGATTGCCGTAATCCAGGCCGAAATTCTTGAACCCCATTCCGGCCTGCTTCCATTTGATCATCCCGTAGGCGTCATCACGCAGGATAAGAACAACAAGGTCCAACCCCAGCCGTACCGCCGTTTCCATTTCCTGAGAGTTCATCATAAAGCCGCCGTCGCCGCAGATGGCCATGACTTTTCTTTCCGGGTAAACGATCTTGGCGGCAATGGCCGAGGGCAGTCCAGCGCCCATGGTAGCCAACGCGTTATCCAGCAATACTGTATTGGAGGAATAGGCCTTGTAATTCCGAGCGAACCAAATCTTATAGACGCCGTTGTCGAGGGTGATGATTCCGTCCTCGGGCATCACGTTCCGGATTTGCGCCACCAGATGCTGGGGAAGGACCGGAAAGTTCGCGTCCCGGCTCCGTTCCTCCACGTGAAGTTCTATTTCGCTCTTGACCCGTTCAAAATAACCGAAATCCCAATGCTCCTCTTTCTCCAGCCGGGCGGCCAAACCGTCAATACTCCAGGCGATATCCCCCACGACTTCCAACTGCGGGAAATACACTTCATCCACCTGGGCGGAAAAATAATTGACGTGAATGACTTTCGAGCCACCTTCCTCCATGAAAAAAGGCGGCTTTTCAATCACGTCGTGGCCGACGTTGATGATCAGATCGGCGCGGTCGATCGCGCAATGCAGATAATCGTGGTTGGAAAGTGCCGCCGTTCCGAGGAAATGAGGATGCCGCTCATCCGTCACCCCTTTGCCCATTTGCGTATTAAAAAAGTAAATTCCGGTATTGTCGATCAATTGCCGCAAGGCCTGACACGTCCGGTTGCGGTTGGCGCCGGCCCCGATCAAAAGGAGTGGCTGGCTGGCGGAACGGATCATGGCGACCGCCCGGTCGATCACCGCTTCATCCGCTTGCGGCCGCCGCGCATGCCTGACCGGATAAGGACTGGCGGTACATTCCTCGGCGGCAATATCCTCCGGCAATTCAAGATGGACGGCTCCCGGACGTTCCTCCTGGGCCAAACGAACGGCCTCGCGAATCAACACCGGGATACTGTTGCCATGGACGATCTGTTTGGTGAATTTGGTGAGAGGCTTCATCATCTCAACGACATCGATAATTTGAAAGCGTCCCTGCTTGCTTTTCTTGATGGGTTTCTGTCCGGAGATCATCAGAATGGGCATGGCGCCCAGCTGAGCGTAGGCCGCGGCGGTTACCAGGTTGGTGGCTCCCGGTCCCAGTGTAGACATACACACCCCTACCTTGCCCGTCAACCGCCCGTAGGTCGCCGCCATGAACCCCGCCGCCTGTTCATGACGCGTCAGAATCAACTGAATGCTTGAAGTTCTTAACGATTCAAGAAAATCGAGGTTTTCTTCTCCGGGAACCCCAAATATATATTTCACACCTTCCTGTTCAAGAGACCGGACAAAAAGGTCAGATGCTTTCATAGGCGAACCTTCTCCTCAGTGCGTTAGAGGAACTAATCGGATATTGAAAATAATGATGTGGGTATTGTATAGGAAATCCTGAAAACCTTACAAACTTTACGGGGCCAGCGCTAAGCTGGGCGAAGTATCTCCGCTGGTAATTTCCAAAACCTGGGCTGGCGAAGGGGACGGTTAGACCGCATAATCCCGCATCAGCGAAATTTGCTCCAGCGCTACGCCGGGCGGAGTACCTCCGCTGGTAATTTAAAAACCTGAAATGGCTATGGAAACCGTGCAGATGCGGTACCAGGTACCGGCAAAGTTCTCACCGGGCATGGCCCGGAGCTTTGTGGGTGCGGTGGAAGGCGGTCCAGGTGTCGCAATGGCCGCGGGCGAAGG
>CBDVDB010000215.1:0-4244 GCA_965372625.1 uncultured Nitrospinaceae bacterium | reverse complement strand
GCGGCGAGCCGTGACAAAACGGAAAAAAGTTCAAATGAAACTCAAGCAGGTTTGCCCGTCACGAGCAAACTCGCCCTCTGCGTAAGAGTGGGCCCACCAGGATTCGAACCTGGGACCGCCCGGTTATGAGCCGGGAGCTCTAACCAACTGAGCTATGGGCCCGTATGAGGCTAGTTTTCGATGAAACTGCGCAGTTTTTTGGAGCGGCTGGGATGCCGCAGTTTGCGCAGGGCCTTCGCCTCGATCTGGCGTATGCGTTCCCGGGTGACGGCGAAATCCTGGCCCACTTCTTCCAGCGTGTGTTCGGAATCCAGCCCGATGCCGAACCGTTTTCTGAGAACCTTTTCCTCGCGGCTGGCCAGCGTGCCCAGAACCTTCATGGTTTGTTCTTTCAGGTTCTTCTTGACCACCGAGTCGATCGGCGACAGCACTTTCTTGTCTTCGATGAAATCGCCGAGATGGCTGTTTTCCTCTTCGCCGATGGGAGTTTCCAGAGAGATGGGTTCCTTGGCGATCTTGAGAACCTTGCGGACCTTGTCGATCGGCAGACTCATTTTGGTGGCGATCTCCTCGGGCGTCGGTTCGCGCCCCAATTCCTGAACCAGGTGACGTGAAACGCGGATCAGCTTATTGATCGTTTCGATCATATGCACCGGAATTCGGATGGTGCGGGCCTGGTCGGCAATGGCGCGGGTGATGGCCTGGCGAATCCACCAAGTGGCATAGGTGCTGAACTTGTAGCCGCGCCGGTATTCAAATTTGTCCACGGCTTTCATCAGGCCGATGTTGCCTTCCTGAATGAGATCCAGAAACTGCAGGCCACGGTTGGTGTATTTTTTGGCGATACTCACCACCAGGCGCAGGTTGGCTTCGGCCAGTTCGCGTTTAGCGTTTTTATCTTTCACCCGGCCGCGGGCGATGGTCCGAACCGTCGACAGCAGCAGGTCCTTCGAGGTATCGATTTCTTTTTCGATTTTCCGGATTCTGCGGCGGCAGGCCTGCGCGATTTTCATGTGACTGTCGAATTGCTTTTTAGTGACGACCTTACCTTTAGGCAGTTTAACGCTCTTCTGCTTGGTCCAGTTTTTGGCCAGTTTTTTGATATCCGCCAGCGACATTTTCAATTCTTTTTCCAGCAGGCGCTCTTCTTTCCCCGCTTCCCGGATCGAGGCGGCGGTCTCATAAATATTTTCGATGATGCCGTCCATTACGTCGGCGTGGAGGCGCAGTTCACGAACCATATTTTCAAGAAGGGCTCGGTGGTTTTCCAATTCCTTGATCACTTTGGCTTGCATTTTCTCGGAAAGCTTGGTTTCACTCCGCTCCCTGAGTTTTTCCACTTTTTTGAATTGCGTATGCAAATTGCGGATGGCCTTCAGCACCCGTCTGGTTTCATCTTTTTCGGAGACTTCCTTTTTGTTTTCCGGGTCCTTATCCTTCTGGATGATAAAATCCAACACGCTGAGCTCGGATTTTTTCACCAGGTCCACCAGGTAGCTGAACTCCTTGAGGGTGATAGAACAGTTGGCCACGGCGCACAGAACTTCGTTTTGTCCGGCCTCGATGCGTTTGGCGATTTCCACTTCCCCTTCCCGGGTCAAAAGCGAGATCGTGCCCATTTCCCGGAGATACATGCGGACCGGATCATCAATAGTAACGTTGTCAGGTTTGGCGGCGGCCGTTTCTTCCTCGGGGGCTTCTTCTTTCACCGGTGCCGCCAGGGCCCGTTTTTCGCCTTTGGTGGCGGTGTCCACGATTTCGATTTCGTTTTCACCAAAAATATGCATCAGGTCGTCGATTTGCTCCGGGGCGACCAGATTGGCCGGCAGGACGTCGTTCACTTCTTCGTAAGTGAGAAATCCTTTTTCTTTACCTAAAGCAATCAGTTGACTGACTTCGGAAACATCTGCGATTTTTTCCACATTTGCCATGTGCGAGTATTCTCCTGCTGGACAAGTTATAAGTTGTTATAAAGTTTCACTCTATTAGGATGCTGAAAACTTATTGCGGAAGCAGGGAAAATTGCATTTCGCGCACCTGCTGGTGCAATTCCCGCGACCGGCCCGTCTGGCCAGCCCGCTCCGCTGCGTTCCGTTGCTTCTTTAATTCATTGATTTTCTTTTCAATGGATCGCCGCCGGATTTCATTGATGCAGTCGGCGACGGCTCTCTTTACGTTATCAAATAATATAGGTTCCATACCCACCCGGGTCAAAACGGATTTGACCTCCGGCTGATCCGTGTGGTCGATCAACCGGTCCACCTTCAGGGGTTGGCCGTCTTCGATCAAGCCATACAGCAGGCCCGCGGTTTCCCGGCAGGCGGAATTCAAATATTCCTCCAAAGCTACGCTGGCGGCGATTTCTCCGGCCGCCTCTTCATCGGCCAGCATCAGGTGGATCAAATACCATTCCGGATCGTGGTTGTTCTTTTTGGAAGAGGCGGGAGCGTTCACCCGGTTTTTGTTTTGAGCCAGGGATTTTCGCATCTCCTCCAGAAACGCCCGGTCTTCGACGCCGACTTTCTCAGCGACATAGCGGACATGCTCGCTCCGTTCCACGCTATTTTTGATTTTAGCCAGTACCGGGAGCACCCGGTTGATGGCGCCGACCTTGTCTTCCGTGGTGCGGGTCTCGGCCGAACGCAGGATACGGTCCAGCAGATAATGAACAAACGGCTGGGCGTTCTGGATCAGCTTAAGGAAGCCGTCCTTTCCCTGTTCCCGGATCAGTGAATCGGGGTCGTGCCCTTCGGGCAGACTGGCGACGAATACGGACAATCCGTGCTCCTGCAACACCTCGAACCCGCGCTCGGCGGCGGCATGGCCCGCCGGGTCCGCATCGAAAACCAGTACGACCTTGCGGGTGAAGGGTTTCAGGAGTAACGCCTGCTGGGAGGTCAGAGCCGTGCCGCAGGTGGCCACGGTATTTTGAACGCCGCTTTCCCAGGCGCGAATCTGGTCGAAATAACCCTCCACGATCAATACCTGTTCTTCGCGCCGGATGGCCTCTTTGGCTTTATTGAGGCCGTACAGGTGCCGGCCCTTTTTATAGACCAGGGTTTCGGGAGAGTTCAGGTATTTGGGTTCGCCTTCACCCACCACGCGTCCCCCGAATCCGATAATGTTGCCGTGGAAGTCCTGAATCGGGAAGATGAGACGGCCGCGAAACCGGTCGTAATAAGCATCCTTCTTATCCTTGGTATCGGCGGCTGCCTTTTTTGAAATCAGCCCGTATTTGGCCAGGGTGTCGCGGGAGCATTTGGCCTTGCTCTCAAGATGGGTCAGCAAATCCCGCCACTCCGGAAGCGCCCATCCCATTTGATAGTCCTCGATGGTTTTATCGTCGAATCCTCGGGCGCTCAGATATTCGCGGGCGGCTTTTCCGGTTTTGGGGTGCTGGAGCTGGGAGGCGAAGTATTTGGCCGCCAGGGTGTTGCAGTTGAGCAGGCCCTCCCGTTCGCTGCGGGAAGCGCCTCCCTTCGATGAGATGACGGATTCCGGGATCGATACCTGATATCGGTGGGCCAGCCGTTTCACCGCGTCGACAAACGGCAAATCCTCTTTTTCCATAAGAAACCTGAAGACGTTGCCACCGGCTCCGCAGCCGAAACAATGGTAAATCTGCTTTTCGGGACTGACGCTGAACGAGGGGGTCTTCTCGGAATGGAAGGGGCACAAACCTTTATAATTTTTGCCCGCTTTCTTGAGGGGGACAAATTCGGAAATGACGTCGTAGATATCCGCCCGCGACCGAATTTCCTCGATAATGTTGTCAGGAATCAATTTTTTCAATTTATTTTAACTATGCCGAGTATTGCGTTGCCGGGTTAAGAAGACAGCAGGTCCGTGACGATTTTCCGGATCTGGTCTCCTTCCGCTGTTCCCTTGAATTCGGGAACCACCACCTTCATAACCTTGCCCATGTCTTTGGGGCTTTGCGCGCCGGTTTCTGCGATGACTTCCTGGATGCGCTGTTTCAGTTCCTCTTCCCCCACCTGCTCGGGGAGGTAAGCCTGGATAATGGTGATTTCCTTTTCTTCTTTGTCTTTCAGGTCGGTCCGGCCGCCTTTTTCAAACATTGCGGCGGCCTCTTTTCTTCTTTTGATCTGGGTGGTCAGGAGAGCGGTAATAGCCTCGTCTCCCAGTTCTTCGCGGAGGTCAATCTCTTGGTACTTGATTTCGGACACAATTAACCGCAGGGTGTCGAGTTTTAAGGAGTCCCTGGACTTCATCGCCCCCTTCAT
>CBDVDB010000214.1:0-4254 GCA_965372625.1 uncultured Nitrospinaceae bacterium | reverse complement strand
GTCCCGGAAAAGTCGGTTACCATCAACGCAGACTTGGCATAATTGCTCATATAAAAACTCGGGTCGTCATCAAAAATAAAGCGGGGGTTGTCCTTGAATTTTTTTACGATCCGGGAGACGACCAAAGTATTGACCGTGTGGGGATGGGGCCTGAAAATTATTTTATAGCCCGGAAAGTTTTCCAGCAGTGCCCCGACAATTTTTTCACTGTGCCGGGGAAGGCAGGCGTAATCTTCTATATCCGGATCCACCACCGTCGGGGCATGAATGATAACCTTAGCCTCTTTTTTGTATTTTTTGAACAACTTGAGGTTTTGGTCCAGCTTGATATATCCCCCCGGAATGAGCCCGATTTCTTTTGGCTCTTTCAGAAAATCTTCGGCTTTGGCCTGGCCGATTTGCTTTTTAACCCTGTCCAAAACCGCCGCGGAAGGAACAAAGTGGTAATCGTATTCCAATATCATTTTTAAAACATCATCTTCCTTGGAAACAGGACTGTCATGAATGTCGTGTACAAAATACACTTTTTTGGAATTTTTCGGTAAATCGTGGGCGTAAGTCGCGCATATAAACAGATCGACAAAATCCATATGCTCGATAATTCCATGCCCCCCGTAAAAAACATTCTTGGCACTCTCATACTCATCGTTGCAAATGGTGCCCACAAAAATCGCCGTATTATAATGGGCGGCTTTCAATTTATTTAAAATACCTCCGGTTTGCCCCCTGTAGGCGCTATCCGGAAAGTACACAGCGATGGTTTTCTTTTGCGGATCGAGGCATTCTTTTATTTTTTCCTTTTGCAATTCCAGTAACAGCTCAAAGGTTTTTTCATCGTCAAAAATTTGGGCGTCGTGGGGAAGTTCAGATACCGCGGACACCAGGGAACCGAGTAACTCACTTTCCGTGGTGGGGGTCGGGCTGTCAATAATCCTTAAAATCTTTTTCGCAATATTGGCCTTGCCCTTACCTTTTTCATAAAAAGAGCGGAGCATAAACCCAGCCGGGTCTTGATTTAATAAGTTGGTTATTAATGTTTCAACGCTCGTGGTTTGTGTATCCATAACTACCGGCTCCTGCCCGCGGGTTTCTGTTTTTTGAATGTGTGAGTTCAAAACAATCCTCCTACAAAACAAATCTCTCAATAACTGATTAAATCATAAACCGGAATAATTTATGTATCCATTGCGCTCAGGCGGTTCACTCCATCACCGCTTGGTGAAACTTCCTCAAAATCAGCTTCAAAATCGGCCAACCCGAAAAATTGATTGCGCTCGATAATTTTCAGATGAATCACAGCGCATCTCCTGTCCAGATTGACATACCGGGTTGATTCCGCTGTTTCTTTATAGTCCACTCCCAGATCAAGAAAATAATCCCCACGCATCAATTTCAATTTCACAGAAATTTTACCGATCAGGATATCCCCTTCCTGAGCTTCCGGAATCATGGCTTGGGTATAAAAAGAATTAAAGCCATACACAAGAACCCCATCAACCGTTTTGATGGCGAACCCCATGAATGGAAACTCCACCGCTTCGTGAAATTTGGCCTTTATATAAATATCGATCAAATCTCCGGAATAGACACTGACCGGATCGAAATTATTGTTGTAGACCACCAGATAATCGATGATCTCCGCCCGCCGGAAACTCTGCCGTTTTTCATTTTTGTTGTAGCTTTTCCTGACCTGGCAATTATCCCCGGACGGGATATGCCGAAGGAATCTGTCCAATTCAGACGACCCACCCTCTGAGGAAGCCTGATTTCCATTGGAGTCCCTATCTCCAGCCGTGCCACCCGGTTTACTGGACTCCTTTTCTTCCAGCATATCCAAATACCGGGCTATGACATCCTTGGGTTTCCCCTTTTCAACCAGCGAACCTTGATTGATAAGAAACGCATGGTCACAATGCTTGATAATGGCATGTCCATCGTGCGTGGTTAAAAGAATGGTTTTCCCCGCTTCCTGGAATTCCCGAAATTTCTGATAACACTTCTGCTTGAATTTGGCATCGCCGACGGCAATGACTTCATCGATCACCAGAATGTCCGGGTCCACATTAACGGCAATGGCAAAGGCCAGCCGGAGCATCATTCCGGAAGAATAAATTTGCAACGGTTGGTCAAAAAACTCGCCGATATCCGCAAACGCTGCTATTGGGTCCATGCGGCTTTTCATCTCGTCCGGCGAAAACCCCATCAGGGAACCCTTGAACATGACATTTGCCCTGCCGCTGAACTTGGGATTGAGCCCGGCGCCGAGCGACAGGAGCGCCGCCACCTCGCCCTTCACCTGAACCGAGCCGGTGGTGGGCTTTAAAACGGAACAAATGATTTTAAGCAGGGTGCTTTTCCCCGATCCGTTGCGCCCTATAATCCCGACAGTCGCCCCCTTGGGAATTTGAAAATCAATGTCCTTCAGGGCCCAGAACTCGCGATGGTATTTTTTATTGAAGGGGTGCAAGGATTCCCATAGCCGCTCTTTAGGCGAGCTGAACAAACGGTATTTCTTGGAAACGTTCTCTATGGATATCGCAACCGAATCGCCCATGGTTTTACAGGACCTCCGCGAATTCGGGTTTTAATTTTCTAAAAACCAGGCCGCCCAAAACAAACGCCGCCAGCCCTACCGCCCAAAAATAGGCCGCCGAATGAAGGTCTTCCCAAAACGGGGAATGGTATATAAAAGATTTCTTGTACCCTTCTACGATGTAAACCAGCGGATTCAAATCCAGCAACCACTGGTATTTCTGAGGAATCATATCCCTGAACCAGACAATGGGAGTCAGCCAAAACCACAGGGGGAGGAGCGCCTGTAATATATGGGCTGTGTCGCGAAAAAATAAATTGACCGCGGAAAACAACCAACTCAGACCCAGGATGAAAACGGTGAGCGCAAATAAATAGTAAATGAATTGGAAATTATAGACCGAGAAAGAAATGTCGGACACAAACATGACAACCAGCAAAACCAACAGCATCACAAAATGGGTCACCAGAGATACCAGCAGACGGACCACCGGCAAAACCTCCGTTGGAAAAACCGTTTTGGTCACCAGATGAGAGTTGGCCTGAATGAGGTTGGCGCTTCCCAGCAAAGTTTCGTTGACAATAATCCAGGGGATAAACCCGGATAAAAAAACCACGATAAACGGAACTCCGCCCGGAGGAGTCACTTTGAAGCCCACGGAAAAAACGAACCAGTAGACCAGAATGATCAATAAGGGATGAATCAGAGCCCAAATGAGGCCTCCGATGGTGTCTATATACCGGGAACGGATTTCAGTGATCGCCATGGTCTTGATCGTGTGGCCATGCACACGGAACTTTTTAACCAAATTGACGGAGATGATATAAAAATCAAAAATTTTCATGCTTTTCAGATTCCCGTGAACACAGAGACACTCCATGGATCGCCTCAAGCAAATATTGCCTTTTCAGATTCCAAAAAGTAGATAAATACCTGACACTCTCCTCCCTTGTCGCCCAATCTTATGGGAAAAACCGGCCTTGGGCAAGTCTTTTGATTCCCAAAACCCCTGGGAAACCCTATCCCCGGATAGCCATTAATATCAATAAATTCAACAAATTAGGAATAATTCGCCAAGGATAATGCCATCCCATTCGCGACGGGCCAACCTGTTCAACCCCCGGTTTAACAACGATTTTTCCCTTTAGTTGCCTATATTTAGAAGATTTTTAATATTATCCCGTATCCTTTACCGGCAGGTTGGACGGCTATGAAGCAGGAGGACCGGTTTCCTTATTTAACAGGGACTTGTATGGCCCTTAATCATACCGGTTTCCGGGGAGGAGGAAGGAAAACCGGCGGCAGGATTAGGCTCAAAAATTTAAAAGCCAGAAAATCCCTGCAACGATCCCTGAAACCAGCAATACCCCAAAAAGAGTTTTCCAGCGCCGTTTAAGACAAGGTTGCCACCCCTCAACCCTCTCCGGCACCAGCAATTGCCAATGTTCATCGTAGAGCGGGCCATCGGTCAGGTAAATCAGGTCACTCTTCGGGATCGTCCATCCGCCCAGCAAAGCGAATTGGACAGGCTGGCCGGGGGATTTAGGCAGGTTGTCATGATCCATGGGAAAAGGCAGATTACTGTTGGCGAATTGCGACCAGTTGACTTTGATCCACAGGTACATGGTCTTTACCCGGTGCCGCCGAGGCCAGATCTTCACCTTGGTTTTTCTCGCGATTTCACGGGTGGCGGCACGCAGTTCCCAATCCTCACCAAACTG
>CBDVDB010000213.1:0-4259 GCA_965372625.1 uncultured Nitrospinaceae bacterium | reverse complement strand
TCACGGATGATATATCCAAAATTCCACTGAAGTACCAGCAGGATATCAAAAAATTCAAGGGCGCCCCTCCATCTCCAAAGACCAAAGAAGAGGCTGCTGAGGAAAAGACCTCTGAGGAAGGGGCTTCCGGAGAAGAAGCGCCAGCCGAAGCCAACCCCAACCCGGAAGCGCAAGAAGAAGAGCAAGGAGAAGCCGGAGCCGTCGCCGAACCGGCCCCGGCAAATGGAGAGGCCGAAAAAGAAGCGGCAAAAGAACCCGAACCCAAGCCCGCCTTTACCCCGGAAGAGTTGGCCCTGCTCAAGGAGACCCACGGGGTTTTGATGACAGTCAGGAAAGGGAAAATCAGCTTCTTCGATAGAGTGGAGCCGACCGAGGCCAATGGTGATAAATATGTCAAAGTGGCTCACTCCCTGGGAAAGCTTAAAAAAAAGATGTCCAAAAAGATAGTTAAACCCAGTATCCCCTCCCTTATAGAAGCCAAAGCTTACCTGAAGACAAGCGCCAGCCGGGACCGGCTGGTTAAGACGGGTAGCGGCGCGGTCTTTGAGAGAAGAATCAAAAATTTGAGAAAGCGAATGGAAAAGGAGATAACCCAGGAAAAGGAAATTATCGAAAAGTTGCGGGCCGACCTGGGTATAAAAGGCCCCCCGCTCCAAAGCCTGAAGAACATCAAAGAAAAAATGGCCGAGGCGGCCAAAGAGAAAGAAAAAAGGCAAGCCCCCTCCGGCAAGCAGGGCAGTCCTCTGTAGAAAAGCATCCCTCCTCAACTCCCCTCCTTTTCAAGGAGGGGCTGGGGGTGGTTGATGATTCGATTCCTTATTTCAAACCAAAACCCAGATTCTTCGCTTCACTGCGTTCCGCTCAGAATGACAAGACACATCTGTCTGTCATTCTGAGGAGCGATAGCGACGAAGAATCTGGGTCTTGCCCTGCCTTGTTCCGGGTATATCCGATTTTATCCTGCCAAATCCCCCCAGCCCCCTTTAAAAAGGAGACCTTTGCATAAAGCCGATATTTAAATATTCCTCCCCTTACAGAGGGGAGGATACAGGTGGGGCCGGGCAAGCAAGGCCCGGAGCTGATTTTCTCCTCTCCCCTTTGGGGAGCACCCACGGGGTGACGGATTAAGGTGAGGGGTGGCGTTATCATAACCTCCCCTGTATCCCCTCCTTGGTAAGGAGGGGAAAAATTATTGCATTGCCCTATTTTGTACTTATGCAAAGGTCTCTTTAAAAAGGGGGAGCTATTTGTAAGGAATGTTTTTAAAGAGTTCGCCCCGTCCATAATCGGACCTCGCGGAACGGTCTGCGACCTCTGCGGTGAATCGCCTTTGGTTTCTCTGTGTGCTCTGTGACCTTTGTGGTCAATTTGGGTTCAGGTTTTTATCTGTGGTTAATGATTTTTGGTGGTGCTGGGGAGAAGTAAAATGGTGAGGGGGAGGAGAACCTTTCCGGCCGGCGGGGGAGTGCCGCACCGATGCGGCGCCCCGCTGATTGGGCCGGGATTGTTCGTTATGGCGTGACTTCGTTCCAGGTCACTACCGCGAAGGAATCCTTGAAGGCGCCGTTGGCGATGTCGATGCCTTCGCAACTGAAGTTGTAGTCCAGGGTACCCGAAAAAGTCGATTTGCTGATCGTATCTTTGAACGGAGGAGCGGCTTCATTGCCGTCGTTGCCGATGATAACCGTGCCGCTGGTTCTCAGGGTGCCGTTGCCGCTCAGTATGCCCTCGCAATCGTCACAGCCGCTGATGATAAGAATGCCGTTCCACTCCAGGGTACCGCCCATGTCCAGATTGCCGTCCACCACCAGTACTCCGTAACCGGTGTCATTACCGCTGGGACTAAAATCGCCGGTAACGTGTATAACCACCGGATCGTCATAGGTTCCCCAGTTGGTGATGTCGCCTGAGGCACCACTCGCGAGGACCTGATCGGGGGTGTTGTTGACGACCATGTCATCCCACAATTTTTCCGCGTCCAGGGCGGTGAAATCGGTCTGGCCGGCGTAGATGTCTGGGTCGTTGGCCGTTTCCATGGTGCCGTCGATGTTCCTTTTGAGGTTCGCCGGCTGCCAGCCGAGACAGGCGTTATTGCCGTTGCTACAGGTATCCATTTCACCCGCTGCGGGGGTATCGACATCGGTATAATCGGCGCCTCCGCCGGTGTTTTCGGCTTCCAGGGCGATGCCTCTCGTTCCCGCGCAATCCGAATCCGCGACCCCGTTGATACCAAAACCCTTTCCGGAGTTATTGGCGCCTGCGACTCCGGAGGTACCTCTTATCAGCATTTCCGCCCGCGGGCCTACCAGCACGACCGCGCCGGGAATGCCATACGCCGGAGTAAACTTCCGTTTGAGCAGGCCCCGGAGGGTGACCATTTCTTTCACTGTTGCGCCGTCGCTCTCGTAGACGATGCCGACGGATTCGACCTCGACCATGCCGTCGCGGTCGACCCAGTCTTCGTTATCGGTGTCTAAATTAGGATCGGCATGGCCCACGGCACAGCTGGTCGGGCACAAGGCCGAATCGTCGTTATCCCAGATACGGATAAAGTATTTATGACCGTCCAGGGAAACCTCGGTATAGGTATGCGCCGTGTCGTCAATAGCGCTGGTGTATGTCGCCTGGCTACTACCGGAGATAATGAATCCCAAAGATCCGGAATCGGTAAAAGTGCCGTTATCGGTGGTCGAAGTGAGATCGCCATCCGGTCCTTTCAACAGCACGTTGCTGCTGTAGGCCTGATAAAGGGCGCCGGCATGCTGCATACCCGCATCGGCGGTAAAGAAGGCTTCGCGGGAGTCTTTGAAACCGCCGGTGCGTTTCAATTCCGACGAAGTCATATGCATGGCCACGGGAATGATGGAAATCATGGCGACCATGAGAAGCAGGGCCACGATAAGCGCCGCGCCGGATTCGTTATGCCATACACGCCCGAAGGACGGTTTCATTTTCATACAATATTGAGTCATGTTGTTCGATTTGGTATTCATAATCTTTTCTCATCCCAGGTGTTCATTGCACTAATAAAATTCGTTAAGTTCCCATATTCCGTAAAGTGATGTCCGTATTATAAGTTTCGGTAAACGCATTGTCCCTATCGTTTTGAACGGTGACGCTGATATTCATGCGGCGCACATTCCCCAGATCGGTGGCGTTGAGGGGGAACCCTGTGAGGGCGTTGCCATTGGCATCAAAATAACTGAACGTCACTCCCGTCACATTGTTCGCCTTGGTGATGGTCGTATCGGCAACGGCGGTACTGCCGCCATCGTCCCAAACGGTGATCGTCCCGGGGCCACTGTTATAGGTGTAGGTGATCGTATGATAATTATGGATCACCACGGCGGCGTTGTCATCTATGGGGGTATAAAGGTTGATTAAAGTGGGCCCCCACAATAAATAATTCGAGTTGATTGTGGCTCCCGCTGTGGAGCAAATACCAGTTGACGTTCCGTTATAGTTAGTAACTAATGTGAGCGTCCGGATTTCCGCCATGGTCATATCTCTGAGGCTGTAAATGGAAACGGCGTCGCCAACCGTAAAGGCCGCATTATTTTCCACGAAGAGGTACCATCTCAGGTCACCGCAATCCACGCTGACCGTGGTCATAATATCCTCGGTATTGGCGCGGTAGGTGACGGAGGTGGCCGTGGCGGCGGTGATGCCCTGCGCCAGACGGCCCGCGTTGGAATCGCCGGGAGGCATGCCATAACCGGCGCGGCGGATTTCCGTAACCAATTCATCCAGAGCCAGCCGGGTCATGCCACGGACCTCGGTTGTCTTGTTGCCCTTCGTTATGACCTCGCTCTGCTTAGTGTAGGTATAAGTGGCGGTGGCCAATAACATCATGCCGATTGCCATGGCGATCAGCATTTCCACCAGGGAGAAACCTTTTTCGTTATTTATCCGGCTTTTGATCATGAGAACCTTCTTATGCAGCGTCATTGACTAAAGTTGTTAAAGTGACGTTATCATCCGATGTGCTGGTGCCGTCCCATGAGACCAGAACCTCGATCTTTTTGGGATTGGAGGTATCGTCAATTCGCCAGTAGCGGGTATAGAAATCGCCGACCGCCTCGCCGGTCGTATTGTCATCCGCCGAGGATATAGTGCCGGCCAGCGCAGTGGTCCGCAGGTCCTCTATTTTTTCCTGGGCATAAGAGGTAGCCGTGGTCACGCGCTCGTTGCGGTTGTTACTTTGCATATAGTTACCCAGAAAAGTGCCCATGGCGAGCATGCCGAAAGAAATAATGACC
>CBDVDB010000212.1:0-4260 GCA_965372625.1 uncultured Nitrospinaceae bacterium | reverse complement strand
CGTTTTCACTTCCTTCAAACTGGGAAACCGGCCGCTTTCCTTTAATTTTTCCTCCCACCGCTTACCCAATTTATTGGACCGCAAATCCAGCTTTTCCAACTGAGTCAACGTGGTTTTTTGAGAGAGCAATTCCAGGCTGATTCGGGTAATTTGATTGTTTCTGAGGTCCAGTTCCCTCAGGTTTTTAAGAACGGGAGACAGGGCAATGGCCTGAAACCCGGCATCTCCCAGGAAATTTTTTCTCAAATCGAGAACTTCAAGTTCGGATAAATCCGGGTACAGGCTTAAATAGGCCGCTTCCTCCGGATTGACTTCCATATTCGCCATTTTGAGAACTTTCGTATTGCGGCTGATGCGGCTTTTGATAAACAATTCAAAAGTAGATATTTTCCGGGCGCCGGCACGCTTGAGCTTGGCTTCGATCGCTGCATTGATTTTATCCAGATTCCCGTTCAGGGAATAAAATAGGTCCAGAACAAATTCCTGCTTCATAGTTTTCGTCCAAGAGGTTTGATTTTAAATCGGGTTTCTCCATTCACTTTATCAGAGAAGTCCATTAAAAGGTTGGTTTTCCAACATTTTTTGCTATACTCGGGCCACTCAATATTAATGTTCTGATGGAGATATTGCTATGATGGGTTTAGGCTTTCCGGAATTAATGATCATTCTGGTCATTATCATGATCATTTTTGGCGCCGGAAAACTACCGGAAATCGGCAGCGCCTTTGGAAGAAGCATCAAAAACTTCAAAACTTCCATGAAAGATGCGGAGCAACAGGAAGAGCTTCCTGCCGGAGATCAACCCGAGGAAAGTATAGAAGGCGCGGAGGAACCGAAAGCGGTTTCTGAAAGCACGAGTGAAGCGGCCGAAGTGAGCGAATCCACTGAGCCCTCAGAAAAGTAATCCATAGTTATCTGGATTCGAATACCGCGGATTTTGTGCCACTCTTCAGTGGGCAGTCTTGTCCCGTTTTCCCTGGCCCGAATGCTCCTTTCCCCAGGTAAGTGTCCTTGGTCATCCATTCCCAGTAATGGTTAAAACACTTCGACTTTTATTTTTCAAATTTTCCCAAGCATTCATTGACGTCCTGCCTGTTATTCTGGTCATCACCGTATTCCAGTTGGGAGTGATCCAGAAACCGTTTCCCCACCTTAAAGAAACCCTGATCGGATTTTTCCTGGTCGTGGTCGGCCTGTTTCTATTTATTCAAGGGCTCGAGAATGCGTTGTTCCCCATGGGCGAAAGGCTGGCCGTTGAGTTTGCCCTGAAGGGGAACGTATTCTGGATCGTCCTGTTCGGATTTACCCTGGGGTTTGCCACCACCATTGCCGAACCCGCTCTGACGGTCATTTCCCAGAAAGCCGGCCAGGTAGCGGCCCAGGCCGGCGCTATTGATGAAACGCAGGAAGCGATTGCCAGTTATGTCTGGGGCCTGCGGCTGACCACCGCATTTTCTGTCGGACTGGCCGGAGCGATCGGCGTGATCCGTATCATCAAAGGTTGGCCGCTGGTAATCTTTATACTCACCGGCTACTCCCTTATTGTGCTGGCCACTCTGTTTGCTCCCAGGGAAATAATCGGTATCGCCTATGATGCTGGCGGGATTACCACCTCCACCATCACCGTTCCCTTGATTACCGCCTTGGGAATCGGTCTGGCAACATCCATCCGGGGTAGGAATCCGATTATCGACGGTTTTGGATTGATCGCCCTGGCCAGCCTGACGCCTATTCTATTCGTCATGCTTTACGGAATTGTAATTTTCGGTCCGAGCTGAACCATGCAGAAACTGAGCTATTTAGAAATCATATACGATTCGCTTCTCATCACTATGATGGATATTCTGCCCATCATTCTGGTGTTCACATTTTTTCAATGGGGAGTGATTCGAAAGAGGTTGCCCCACTGGAAAAAAACGATGTCCGGGATGGGAATGGTCGTGCTCGGCTTGGCCGTCTTTATCGTCGGGCTGGAGGAATGTATTTTTCCGTTGGGCGCCTCCATGGCGCAGCAGCTTTCCGATCCCGCATTTTTGATGGGAGACAACTTCTCTTTAAATTTGTTGCCGGAAGGAAAAAGAATCGGCGCGGAGTTTTATATTGAGGTGATCCTGTTTGGATTTTTTATTGGATTTTCAGCCACTCTGGCCGAACCGGCTCTGATCGCCGTGGCGTTAAAAGCCAGAGAAATTTCTACCGGCGCCATTTCCACGTGGGGTCTCAGGTTAGCGGTGGCTTTCGGCGTCGGGGTCGGCGTGGCGCTGGGGGCGTTTCGGATCATCGAGGGCAGTCCGATTCATTATTACATCATTACCGGTTATGTCATCCTGATGATCCAGACTTATTTCGCACCGAAGTTCATCGTTCCTTTGGCGTATGATTCCGGCGGTGTGGCCACCTCGACGGTTTCGGTACCGTTGCTGGTGGCGTTGGGATTGGGATTGGCGTCGAATGTTCCGGGCAGTTCGCCCCTGCTGGACGGTTTCGGTTTGGTCGCTTTCGCCGTTCTTTTCCCTATGATAAGCGTCTTGGCGTATGCTATGATCCAAAAACAATTTTTCTCAAGGGTGCCTGAATCGGCGAGTAAAAAAAACCCTTAGGAGGCTGTTATGCGCTTTAAAGTAATCCTGGCGCTGGTGAACGATGATTACCAGGACGAAGTCATCGAAGCCGCCAAAAAAGCCGGGGCCACCGGAGCAACTATTCTGAATGCGCGGGGTGAAGGCGTGCATGATCAGAAATCATTTTTCGGACTGTCCATGGAAACCCAGAAGGACATGCTTCTGTTTCTGGTGGAAGACTTCAATTCCGATCAGATTATGGATGCCATCTATAAGGCCGGAAAACTGGGAGAACATGGTAATGGAATCGCTTTTTGCTGGGTGGTGGACCGTGCGATCGGGATGGAGAGCCAGATCCCCATTTTGGAAAAAGACGCCAAAGAACATTATTTTTAAGTTACGGAGTCGATCCAATGAGTGAAACGATGCAGGTCAGCCAGGTCATGATGCCCCATTTTAAAAAAATCGAGGGGGTCACCCGCGTATCGGAAGCTCTTAAAATGATGAAGGAGAACAAGCTCAATGCCATTTTGATCGAGCCTCGAAACGAATCTGATGTGTTCGGTATTCTAACCCTTAAAGATATCGCCCGGAAGGTGATCGCCCATAGACGCAAACTCCACGAAACCCACGTTTATGAAATCATGTCCAAACCGGTCCTGTCGGTTCCCGCCAATATGCCGGTTCCCTATGCCGCCCGTCTGTTAACCAACTTCAATGTTTCTTACGCGATGGTGATTGAAAACAATCAAGTGGTGGGAATAATCTCCTTGAACGGAATCGTCCACGGCTGGAATGTGGAATAGGATCGTCCTTTACCCCAAAACCCCTCCTATCCCTTTTTAAGCGAACTGCCGCTGGTGCTGTCCCAGCGTACCGTGTCGGGGCTGGAATCGTGCCGGGCCACCGCGGACCAATGTTCAAAACCCACATTCAGTTCGATGATTTTGACGCATTCATCCATACCGTGAGCGCCCGCAAGGTGCGACTCCAGCGCCTTGAGGTCCTTGATAAAGTTGCCTTGTTCGGATTGATACCTTTCCTGCGCCTCGGCGATGTTGGCCAGCGTCGCTTCCGCCTGCAGGTTATAATTAAAAATGGTTTTACGAATCTTATCGTAATCCACGATAAAATTTACATAACCCCAGATCAGAAAAGGCACCACCGCCGCCAGGCTCAAACCCAGCTTGATTTTTTTTTGTTCCAGAAATATCGCAGTAAAAACCAGAGCAAATCCGGCAATCAGGGAATAGAGGGAGATGTTTTCATAAATGCTCAGAGAAATAAATTCTTCGCCACAGGAGATCCGGGCAATGGCCGGGTCAAGACTGTAAAGACTCCATAACCGTTGGCCCGCCTCGGCGGGCAAAGGAACACCTGCGCCCGCCAGCAACCATCCCGCCAATCCCACAACATAAATATTTCCACGACCCAACATCGTTCCGCCTCTTTTACTTTTTGGAAAGGAGCGCCATACTGTATAAGATTCCTCCCTCATCGTCCAGTCCAATTATGAGTCGGTCAGGCCAAAAAAAGTTTTTCATAAATCAATTTTCATGAGATATCTTATTGGACTGTAAGGAGAGAGACTTAAATCCAAGAGGCGGAATGCGATGAACGAAGCAGCGCGGTTTGTTGATAATGGAGATGGCACGATCCAGGACACTAAAACCGGCCTGGCCTGGTGCAAAAAGGATTC
>CBDVDB010000211.1:0-4265 GCA_965372625.1 uncultured Nitrospinaceae bacterium | reverse complement strand
CCCACTTCTTGAGGAGGTGGGTGAGGGCGTTGCGTGTCGAGCCGGGGAAGCGGGTGCCGACGCGCGGGTCCATGATGTTCATGCCCAGCCAAGCCTCATCCTCCGGCACGGATTGTTCCAGTTCTTTCAATTTGGGGATGACGGAGCGGTCGTTGATTTTCTCGAGGGCCAGCACCGCGAACACTTTTACAATCGGCTCGGTGGTTTCGGATTGAATGAGGGCGAGCAGTTTTTCGATTCGGGTTTTAATGTTGGATTTGCTGAGCGCCCGGACCGCGGATATCTGCACATGAAAGAAGTCGCTGTTTAAAAATTTATCGAGCGTCGCTTCCGCCAGCGGCAGGTCGAGCAGGTAGGCCGTCTCCATCGCCATATGCTGTTGGAAAAAGCGGTTGCTGGTGTCCGAGTTCAGGCCGTCCTTGAGGATGCCCACCGGCAGGCTTAAAGCGGCGTCGATAAATACTTTGATTTCTTCGGTGTCGCAAGCCTCTCCATGCAGATGCCTGAAAATGCAGGCATGGGTCATCTCGTACGTTTGGGTATCGACCAGCGTATCGTGCGCGCTGAAGCGGTAAGTCGCCGTGATGCGTCCTTTATCGGCGAAATGATCCAGGCCCGCCGTCGGCGTCGCCAACTGCCACACATCCTTTTTTTCCGACTGCTTGATATACAGGTAATAGGTCATGCCCTCCGCCAGGGTATGTTCGTAGGAGGGCCTATGCCCGGCTGAAACGCTTCCCAACTCCAGATGAAAAAATCCTTCCAGCGTGAACTTCTGCGGAGGTTTGTTGCCTGCCAGGTGTTTCACGAGGGTCAAGCTGACCTTCTGTCCTTCGTTTTTCTCGATTTTGAAAATGCCGAGCGCGTCCGCTTCCTTCGCCACCGTTTCCAGGAACGGTTCATCCCAGGTGGTGGCCCAAACGTTTTTGGGCAGTAGCAGGAGGCCTGCAACCATGATTGGCGCAAGAAACAAAGAACTGAAAAATTTTACCTCGTTGTTCATGGCTGGCTTTATGATGTACAATTATCGAGTGGGCTCATTCCATTAAGGTACGGCAAACCGGACCCGAATCAAACAGAATAAAAAAACTGAAGGGAAGATGCGATGACATTTCTGATTCTTAAATGGGTGCATCTATTGAGCGCGGTGCTGTTGTTCGGCGCGGGGATGGCGAGCGCGTTTTATTTGTGGAGCGCCAACCGCGAGGGCAGCCTCCGCGTCATCCGTTTTACGCTCAAGAACGTGTTGCTGGCCGACTGGCTGTTCACGATCCCTGCTATCGTGCTGTTGCCCGTCACGGGCGTGTGGATGATGAATATCAAGGGCTACAACTTTACCGACCTGTGGATCTGGTTGTCGCTGACATTGTTCGTGATCGCCGGGTTGAGCTGGATGGCGGCCTCTGTTTTACAATACTGGATGAAATCGCATGCCGACCGCACCCCCGAAAACGAATCACTGCCCGCGCCCTACTGGAAATGCAAACGCCTGTGGTTCCGGCTGGGCCTCGTCGCGTTCCCGGCGGTGGTCGCGGTTTTTTATCTGATGATCTTCAAACCGCTATGACGGCGGCGGTCCTCCCACTCAGGCTTTTTCCAATTCCCGGGCCATGGCCATGCCTTCCCGTTCGTCCACCCGGACCAGCAAAGCGGCGCCGATAACAAACAGCACCACCAGAATCAGCAGTGATAAACGCGAACTTCCCGTGGCGATCGCCGTGTAACCCATCAGCAGGGGGCCCATCACCGAGGCGAATTTCCCCAGGATTCCGTAGAAGCCGAAAAACTCCCCGGCCTTGTTGGCTGGGATGATGCGGGCATACAGAGACCGCGACAAAGCCTGGACCCCTCCCATCACCATCCCGATGACCACCGCCAGCACATAAAATTCCCAGACCTGCTCCATAAGGTAACCCCATACCGTGACGCCGCAGTAAACTCCGATGCCGATGAAGATGCCGGTTTTCGCGCCGATGCGCTCCCCCAGATAACCGAACAGCAGAGCGCAGGGGAACCCGACGAATTGAGTGATCAACAGCGCGACGATCAGGCTGTTTTGCGGGAAGCCGAGAGCCAGCCCATAGTCCACCGACATTCTTATAATGGTATGGATGCCGTCAATGTAGAACCAGTAGGCCAGCAGGAACAGGAACACCACTTTGAGGCGGCGGATTTCCTGGAAGGTGGCGCGCAGTTGACGGAACCCCCCCCACACGGCGGCGCGGAAAGTGATTTTCTTTTTTGTCCCCGGCTCATCCACAAAGACGATCAGGGGGATGGAGAACACCGCCCACCAGACGCCCACCATGACGAACGAAACCCGCACCGCCTCGGTTGCGTCGGCCAGGCCGAAGCGGTCAGGGTACAGCGTCATCAGCACATTCACCGTGAACAGCAGGCCGCCGCCCAGATAACCCAGGCTGAACCCCAGCGCCGATACCCGTTCCAGTTTTTGTTCACTGGCAACGTTGACGATCAAGGCGTCGTAAAAAGCGTTGCCGCCGGAAAAACCGATCGTAGCCGCAATGTACAGAATGATAGCGGCCGGCCAGTTTCCCTCGGCCACCAGGGACAACAAGCCGGTCATCACGATTCCCATGCCGGCGAAAAACATCAGATATTTTTTCTTGGCGCCTCCGCAATCGGCAATGGCCCCCAGGACGGGCGCAAAGACGGCGATGATGATACTGGCGAGTGAGTTGGCGGTTCCCAGCCAAAAGGTGCTGACCGTGCTTTCGACATTGACGTTCCAGAATTTTTTAAAGAACAGGGGAAAAAATCCGGCCATCACCGTGGTGGCGAAGGCGGAGTTGGCCCAGTCGTACAGCGCCCAGGAGAGGACCTTTTTGCGATCGAGTTGGTTCGTAAGCGTGGTCATGGTGGGTTGGGGTGGAACCGGCGCTCCCTTTGAATTTGGATGAGTGGCGATACCCATCAGAGCCGGACTCTATTATAATGATATCCTGTTAAAGGTGTACCCTTTAACATCCAACAGAATAACAAAAGGAAAAAATCGATTTTTTTATCTATCATCATTCCGGCGTATAACGAAGAGACCCGTCTGGGGAGAACCCTGCCGGAGCTCCGCGCCTGGCTTGAGAAACAGGATTATTCGTGGGAAGTCGTTCTGGTGGATGGCGGGAGTAACGACCGCACCCGCGAAATTTTCCACCAGCATTTTCCCCCGGAAGAAGGCCGCAGTTTCAGGAATACCGAAAACCGGGGCAAGGGGTACGCCATCCGCCGGGGCATTCAGGAAGCGCGGGGCGAGGTGCTCTTGCTCACGGACGCCGATTTCTCCACGCCCATCGAGGAGTTCACAAAGCTGTATCAGCACATGCAAAGCGGATATGATATTGTCATCGGGTCGCGCTCCCTGCCGGAGTCCGATGTGCAGGTGCACCAACCCTGGGTCCGGGAAGGGATGGGGAAAGTGTTCAACCTGCTGGTGCGGATAATCGTTTTGCGCGGATTCATGGATACCCAATGCGGATTTAAATGCGTGCGCCGGGAGCCGGTGCTGCCGCTGTTGCCGAGGATGGCGGTCGACGGTTTCTGTTATGACGTCGAGTTTCTGTTTGTGGCGGACAAAGCCGGATTAAAAATAAAGGAAGTCCCCGTCACCTGGGTCAACGACCCGATATCGAAGGTTCATATCGTGAATGATTCCTGCAAAATGTTTCTGGACCTGTTGTGGATCCGGTTTCGCGATTTGTTCGGGCAATATGACTGATGGCCGAAAGTTCCCCTAAAATAAAAATTGTGCTGGCGGCGCTCTGTCTCGGATTAATCATCTGGGGGCTGACGGACGTTCGCGAACGGGCCCATTACGATCCCGCCCTCGTCGCCGAGGACCCATCGGCGGTTGCGAAGCACCGTACGGACTTGACGGTGTTCACCGAAGCGGGGGCCGCGTTTTTTGATGGGCGCGATCCCTACAAGGTCACCAATCCCAGAGGGTGGATGTATCTGTATCCGCCGCTGTTCGCCATTCTGATTTCTCCCCTGCACGCTCTGCCACCGCAATGGCAGGGTGTCGCCTGGTATTTTCTTTCGTTGGCGATGGTCTGGGGATGTTACCGGGAGACCGCACGCCTGCTCGTTCATGCCGGGGTTGCGGAGTTCACCGGTGGCCGGGACGCAAAGAAAACGCTCCACTGGATTCAGATCGCGGCGGGTGCGGCGATTTTGTTTCCTGTGCTGGATTGCCTGCAGAGGGGGCAGGTGGGGATTCTCATCCTTTATTTGGTGATGCTGGGATTCCG
>CBDVDB010000210.1:0-4279 GCA_965372625.1 uncultured Nitrospinaceae bacterium | reverse complement strand
CAACGTCAAAGTGAACCACAAACTGCACCAGGAAAAATACAATATCATCACCTGATTTTCAGCCGAAAAATCGTTCCTTCCGGCCAACTTGAGGTTTGGAGTTGCCCCCTCCCGTGATAGAATCCTGTCATTCCAAGGCTTTTATATTTTGTGGGTGCCGTTGACGATCATTCGTTTTCATATTTCCGCTTAATCCCCTCGCCTGTCCATCATCGGGCAAGGCAGACGGTTAATTATCAGGAGATCATAACCATGAGACCATTGCTGATTCTCGGAACTTTGTTTCTTTGTCTGTCCTGGACCCTCGGGTGTGGCACCGTCGGTAAGGATTTCGATCTCGAAAAAGCCCGGTCCATCGAAAACGGCAAAACCACCAGGGAAGAGATTGCTCAAATGTTTGGAAAACCATTTAAAACCGGTATCCAGAACGGCCATCCCATTTGGATTTACGAGCAGAACAAATACAAAGCCATAGGTGAAGACACTTCCAAAAGCCTGACCGTGGAATTCGATGAGTACGGCGTCGTGCGAAACCATACCGTCACGTCGAACGAACCGGCACTCTAATCGCGCCACAAACTCTATCGGTATGTTTGGATTCGACCGGGACCAGCAAGCGATCCTGCATTTGACATGGATCGCTTTTTTTCTGACCTTTGTGGCCTGGTTCAACATGGCCCCGTTCAACACCACCCTGCAGGCGGTGGCAGGGCTGAGTTCCGATCAAATCAAACTATTGATGATCTGCAACGTGGCGCTGACCATTCCCGCCCGCATCCTGATCGGGTCGCTGGTCGACCGCTACGGTCCCAAACAGGTATTCACCGGGCTTTTGCTGTTTGCCGGAACCGTCTCTCTTTACTTTGCCATGGCGACCACCTTCAGCGAATTTCTGATCTGCCGCCTGCTCATGGGCTGCGCCGGCGCCGGATTCGTCGTCGGCATTAAAATGATCGCCGAGTGGTTTCCGCCGGATCGCATGGGCACGGCGCAGGGCATCTATGCCGGCTGGGGAAATTTCGGAGCGGCCGCCGCGGCGTTTGCCCTGGCCCCGCTTTCCACCCTGTTTTCACCGGAAATAGGATGGCGCGTGGCGGCAGCCTTCTCCGGCCTGTTGTGCTTGGCGTGGGCGGGAGTCTATCACCGCTGGGCGCGGGAAGTCCCGGCACGCGCCGGAGAATTCTCCCTCGGCCTGGAAAATACCATCGAAGTCACCTCCCGCAAGGACCTCACCCTGCAACTGCTCCTGATGATCCCTCTGTACGGCGCCATGGGTATTTTTATCTGGCAACTCACCGCCTCCGACGCCTTGCCGGGAGGTTTTTGGATCGGCGGGATGCTGTTGGCGGTCGTTCTCGGATTTTTCGTTCTCAACGCGCTCCGCTGTGTGAAAGTCAACCGGCCACGCCTCGCGGCGGAAATTCCTGAAGAAAGAAAATACGCCTTCAGCCAAGTCGCCATTTTAAGCCTCGTCTACGCGCTCACCTTCGGCTCGGAGTTGGCAATGGTCTCGATGTTTCCGGAATTTCTGCAAAACAGCTTCCACCTGACCGTCGCCACCGCGGGAATTCTGGGATCGAGTGTCGCCATTTTCAACCTGATCACCCGGCCCGGCGGCGGATGGCTGTCGGATACGTTAGGACGGCGCCGAATTCTGTTCGTCCTTGTGCTGGGTGCCGCCATCTGTTATGGATTCATGGGACAGATCGATTCCGGGTGGCCGCTGGCCCTCGCGGTAGGCTTGGCCGCGCTCGGTTCGGTGTTGATCCAGGCGGGAAACGGCGCCTGCTTCGCCCTGGTGCCGCTCATTCGTAAAGACCTTACCGGACGGCTGGCCGGGGTCGTCGGCGCTTACGGCAACGTCGGCGCGGTGTTTTTCCTGACCCTGCTCAGCGTATTTGGGGCTTCCCTGTTTTTTAAAATCATCGGCGCGTACGCATTGCTGGTTCTGGTGAGTCTGTTTTTTTTAAAACCGTTTGACAACCTGCACCATTCATTTCATCCCACAGCAAAAGAAAGGTAAGCATCCATGGGTTTCACATGCGGCCTCGTCGGCCTGCCCAATATCGGTAAAACAGTCATCTTCAACGCCTTGACCCGCTCCCAGGCGGAATCCTCCAACTACGCCTTCAGCACCAGCAAACCGAATATCGGGATAGTGGACGTGCCGGACCCGCGCCTCGACGTCATCGACCAATTGGTACCGGCACAAAAGAAAGTGCCTACCACCATGCAGTTCGTGGATATCGCGGGACTGGTCAAGGGCGCGTCACGCGGTGAAGGGCTGGGCAACCAGTTTCTCGCCAACATCCGCGAAATGGAAGCCATCGCCCATGTAGTGCGCTGTTTCGAGGATGAAAACATCCCGCACGTCCACGACAAAATCGACCCGGCGGCGGATATCGACGAGATCAATACCGAATTGATAATCGCCGATCTCGAATCCCTGGAAAAACGCAAAACCAAACTGGAAAAACTGGCGAGAAGCGGCGACAAGGACGCCCGCATGCAGATCGGCGTCGTCACCCGCCTGATGGCAGGGTTCGACGACAGCCAGCCCGCCCGCGCGGTGGAGTTTCAGAATCCCGACGAACACACCTTCGTCAAAACCCTCAACCTGCTCACCGTCAAACCGGTGCTGTACGTCTGCAACGTCGCCGACCCGTCGGAGATGAACGGACCGCTCGTCCAGAAAGTGAAAGACATTGCCGAAGCGGAAGGCACGGCAATGGTGGCGCTGGCGGGTCTGCTGGAAAATGAATTGCTGGAAATCGAAGACCCGGACGAGCTCAAGGAATTTTTAGACGAAATGGAGCTGGAGGAACCCGGCCTCGACCGCATGATCCACGCCGGGTATCATCTTTTGGGATTGGAGACCTATTTCACCGTCGGCGAACAGGAAAACCGCGCGTGGACCATCCACAAAAACACCAAAGCCCCACAGGCCGCGGGCAAGATTCATTCCGATTTCGAAAAGGGCTTCATCAAGGCGGTGGTCTACCACTACGACGATCTGGTGCATTACAAATCCGAACACGCCGTGAAAGAAGCCGGCAAACTGCGCCTCGAAGGCAAGGAGTATGTCGTCCAGGACGGCGACATCATGCATTTTAGATTTAACGTGTGACCGGCTTGCCGTAGGTGCGGCGTTCGTAGATTTTCCAGATGCGGACGGCTTGCCGGCGTTCCAGCTCGGTGCCGCCGTTGTAGATGGCGGTCAGGTCTTCGCTGGCCAGGACCATCAGCGCGACCGACATCACATCGGTCACCGTTTCCGGGCCGTAATGCATCAGGCCCTCGGACGCATCGGGCCACCACGGCTTGAGCGTGATTTTGGGAATGGTGAGTTTGCGCCGGTCGTCCATGTATTTGATGATCGCGGGCACGGCCTCTTTGCCCAGGGCGATCAACTCTGCGTACACCGCCGCCGCACCGGCGGGGTCCATCCGCTTGTCCACCATCAGTTCCACCAGGCTTTGCACTTCCGATTCTTTGGGCAGGACGTGCCCGGCGGCATAACTGTCGCTCTCCTGAATCAATTTTTCCTGAGCCGCGGCTTCTTCCCCGACACGGGCGGCCAGCGCCTCGTTTGCGGACTGCATCGTCTCCGGCGCATAAGCGGCGAGATAATATTTTCCCCGTACGTCCTGGAGAAATAAAATCACCGGTTGACTGTCCAGCGGAATAATTTTTTTCCGGGAAACACCGCCGTATTGCTCGGTGTCCGTGTAATAACGAAAATCAAATTCCGGTGATTTCGGCTGACCCTTGAGAGCCTGTTTGACGGCAACCTTGACGGCCACATATTCGTGTTCGCCGCTTTGTTCCGATTTCTGGATAGCCGCGACCGGCACGTCTATCGTCCCTGCCACAATCAGAACACTTTTAGCCACCAGACGCCAGAATGGAAATTCCTTTTCCGCTTCCGCCTGAACCCCACCCGGCCACAAGAGGGATAGAATAATAAAAACAATTTTTAATTTAATTTTCATATTTCAAAAAAAACCTGAAGGAAGAAGCCCCCCAGCCCCCTTCGGAGAAGGGGGAGCCAAAACCACCCTCCTTTTTAAGGAGGGGATGGGCCAGCGTGACGCTGGACCCTTTTTTTTAATCGCGCCCCATGACACCATCGATTGCCATGAACTGTCAGCCAGTTGCCTCCAGGCGCCAGCCTGGCCTGTTATCCTGTCAAAGTTTTTCCTTATTCCTTGCCCGGCCAATCGGGAATAAGGGTTCGAGGAGGTTTGCCGTCGAGCGCGTCGAACACGTTGTCGACCAC
>CBDVDB010000209.1:0-4287 GCA_965372625.1 uncultured Nitrospinaceae bacterium | reverse complement strand
GATCCGAACTATATGTTCAACGAAGTGGAACGCGAGGCGAGTTTTCTGACCGGTTCCGAGGTTATTCGGGCGGCGATCAAGCGGGCCAATCTGGACATTTCCATCGCCTATCCGATCACCCCGCAGAGTGAAGCGTCGGCGTTGATTGGCGAATTGTATGCCGAAGGCTATGTCCGTGATTATTTCAGAGGGGAAAGCGAATTCGCGGTTATGGGTGAATGTGCCGGCGCCGCGTTTGGCGGCGCGCGGGTGTTTACCACCACCGCTGGACCGGGAACCCTGCGGGCGATGGAAAACTTTCCGATGTGGGCCGGGGCGCGTCTGCCCATTCAGGTCTGCGTGACCTGCCGGGGCATCAACTCGCCGCTCAGCATCCAGCCCGACACGCTGGAAATGTACTACCTGCTGGAAACGGGCATGCTGGTGTGGCACGCGGAAACCGCGCAGGACCTGTATGACTGGATTCTCGGCGGGTTCATGGTCTCCGAACAGCCGGACGTGCATCTGCCGCTGGCCTTGTGTTGTGACGGCTTCTTCGTCACCCACACCAAGGACACAGTCATGTTGCAGAAGGATGACATGTGTCTGCCGCCGTACGATCCCTACCGCTCTCCGGTGCCCTGCATGGATATGGAGAATCCTCCGATTCGCATGATGCGCGATCCCTTCGTTATGAAATCCAATTACATCAGTTATATGACGCATGCTTCCTGGCAGCAGGAGATTCACGCCGCGGTTGAACGGTCGCGCAAGCATATCCTGCCGATCATGGGCGGTTCTCTGATTGATACCGAAAATATCGATCGGGATATTCTGATCGTTGCCTCCGGGACTGCGGTATCGCAGGGCCGCGAAGCGATTCGTCTCCTGGAAGAGGAAGAAGGCATCAAGGTGGGTCTGGTGAAAATCAAGACCATCCGCCCCTTCCCGACTCAGGAAATCCTTGAAGCCACCGCCAACGCCAAAACGATCTTTATTCCTGAGTTCAACATCAAAGGTTGGCTGGCGCGCGAAATCAAATCGATCATGCCGAACAACGAGCGAGTCGTTGCCGGGCCGCATGTAGCCGGCGGCATGACTTTGCCTTCGGAAGTGATCGTGGAAGAAATTAAAAAAGAGTTGACTGTAAGAGGGTTGCTCCCGGCGAAACGGTAGTGAGTCCGGGGGAAAGTTTCCTTAATTGAAAATTGAAATCACAATTTTTCATATATAAATATCTTTCGAGAGGAAGTTATGAGTAAAGAAAAAATTCAAATCTCAGAAGCGTTGGCAGACATCATGCCTCCAGAATATCAGGAGATGGTGGCTACAGCCACCTTCGGCAATGAAGACCGGAGCTGGAAAGACATCGGGACTTCCAAGGAATTGATCGAACAGCATTCGCTGTGCGCCGGGTGTCCGGAATCGATCGCGTTCCGGTTTATCCTGTCCAGTATTCCCGCGCCGGAAGATACGGTATTCGTGGGGTCCACGGGTTGTACCAGCCTCGTGTTTCCGCACGTCGGCGTGCAAAATATCCACTCCCTGTTCGGCAACCAGAATGCCATCGCATCTGGTCTCAAACGGGCTTTGAAACTCCGTTTTCCGGACGTCCATAAAGACGTCATCGTGTTGGCGGGGGACGGCGCAACCGTGGACATTGGTCTCGATATGACCATGCAGTCCTGGTTCCGTCAGGAAAATTTCACCACCATTTGTTTCGATAACGAACTGTACGCCAACACCGGCGGCCAGGAAAGCGGGCTGATGCAGAAAGGGTTCGTTGCCAAGATGGCTCCTGTCGGTAAAAAGTTCGAAAAAGTCCGTCTACCGGAAATCGCTTTTGAATCCGGGTGTCACTATGTCGCCTGTTTGACGGTGAGCAAACCCAACCGGGTGGAAAAAGCGGTTCGTAACGCCATTTACGTGGCGCGCGAATTCGGTCCGACTTACGTTCAATTGTACACGCCCTGTATTCTGGAAATTGGGAAACAGAGCATGGAAGGCCTGGACGAAATGAAAGATGCTGAGTCCATCGGCGGACGGTTCGTCATGAAGGAATACATGACCGATGAGGTCAAGGCGTTCCTGAAAGAAAAAGATGCCGAGACGAAAGCCCGGAAAAAAGCGGCCAAAGCAGCCGTAACGGCTTGAACCCATAGAGGAGATTGAGATGTCTGAACCTGTAATGAAACGGATGAATATCCGCATCTCCGGGCTGGGAGGCCAGGGGGCGGTAACGGCGGCGCATCTGTTGGCCATGGCGGCTAACCGGATGGGTAAGTATTCCATTTCCAACCCGTTCTTCGGCGCGGAAAAGCGAATGGCTCCCGCCGAAAGTTATGCGCGTATCGGCCCGGAAAAAATCTTCGACCGGGGCGAACTGGTCTATCCGGATGTGATCATGGTGTTCCATCCCCAGGTCATCACCATGCAGAAAAGTTATACCGCGCCGTTTTACTCCGGAATCAAGAAGGGCGGTCTGGTCATCATCAATACCGATACCGATCTTCTGACGCCGGAGGATCACAAGCGCCTGGAGGATGAAGACGTGTCGGTTTACAATATCGATGCCACCACCCTGGCGCTGGAAATCGGCGGCACCGAGTTGTCCACCAATATGGCGATGCTGGGCGCCTGCATGGGGATCACCAAAGTGGTCGATCTGCCTTCTATGGAAGCCGCCCTGCAGGAGCGGTTCGGCAAGAAGTACGTCGCATCCGGCGGTACCGCCACTCTCGATGAAGCCATTAAAAAGAAATACGCGAAAAAGGAGCAATTGCTTCAGAAAAATAACGATACGATTAAAAGAGCCTACTCGATGAGTTCAGAATGGGTGCAGACTTCGTCCTATGCTCCCGCTTTTTTGGAAACGGCATAGCAGTTGCGGCAGGCTTATTTTAAATTGATTAAACCAGGAAGGAGCCATTCAGCGTGTACAATGTAGCTTACGTTCATGACGACAAATGTGTTGCCGAAAAAGGGTGTCGGCTGTGTATCATGTATTGCCCTGAGGCGGATTGCATTATGCTGAACCCGGAAACAATGAAAGCCGAAGTGGTGATCAACCGTTGTAAAGGGTGTGATCTCTGCAAGGTGGTCTGCAGTACCCATAACGCCATCAGCATGCATCCGGTCAACCAGAGCACCGGTGAAATCATCATGGGTGAAAAGGAATCCGAGACCGCTGGGTTGGGTCAGGCGTATTCCGGTTAAGCTCCTTCATGTAAAATTTTGACCCATGGCGTGAGCCATGGGTTATTTTTTTTTCACAACCTATCGGTAAACCAGAGGCCGGGCGGCCCGGCGCTAATTTTTTCTTCTCTCTCCTGACGGGGAGGCCCTCTAGCGAGGGAGGCGTCTGGCTGAGGGTTGACTGCAAGCGATAACTACTGGGCGCAAATTAAAAAAGAGTCCAGCGTCACGCTGGTTCGTCGCCTATGGCTCCTCAGAATGACAAGATACATTCAATTTGTCATCCTGAGCGAAGGACCTGGGTTTATCCCGATTTATGCAACGATCTTCTTCTGAAGGAGATGATTATTATGGTCGATACATTTGCCAGAGAAGTAGATTGCGTTTTGTGCCAGGAACGCTTCAGTCCGGTTATTGAACCGGCGGAAGACAAAGCGTCTTACGATATATATTGCAGCTCCTGCGTCAAATGGGTCCGGGTCGCCAAAGGGGACCCGGTACGCAAAACCCTCCGCACCATTTTGAATCTGGAAAGGGAACCGTTGGCGTTGGCCGTTCAGAATTACCTCGCCTTTTGCCCCTGTGGTCAGGAGTTCAGCCACGACGCGGGCCAGCGCTGCCCCACCTGCATTCATAAAATCAAAAAAGAAACCCATATCGGCTCACCCGCTCCCAACGAGTTCTATTGCATCTGGAACATCGGGAAACTGAAAGAGATCGAAGGCAGGATTTTCGATTTCATTCTGGACCGGTTGAGTTCGGAAGAAGAAAACCTCAACCAACTCATCGAGCGGTTTGAGAACGGCGAACTCGACCCCGGAACCTACATGGAAGGGGTGGAAAACATTCAGATGCGCGAAGCCACCGATATCAACGTCATCAAAACCTGGTCTATGCTGGCCGGATCTGAAATGGCCTTCCGCGCCGCCGAGGAGCATGGGTTGTTGGTCCGGTACGGGTCCCGCATCCTGGTGACCATCGCGTCTGGCCTGGAAATAGGATACGGCACCTCGATTTTGACAACTCTGTCCAAGGAAGAAAAAAATCTGGACGGACCCGCTCAGCGGGAAATTCAAATCTTCATCAAGAAAATTGCGGGAGGTTTTTGAGGCC
>CBDVDB010000208.1:0-4298 GCA_965372625.1 uncultured Nitrospinaceae bacterium | reverse complement strand
TTGCTTTGACAGGGGCATTTTGGGAGTGATACTATGAAGCCAAAAGCAGGGAAAGCAGCCTATTTTTAAACCCTTTATCCCGTTTTCAGGGCAGAGTTCATAGACTATGAAGCACAAGCAGATCAAATTCATCATCGGCAGTGTTGGTATCGTTCTGGCGCTGGGTTACCTGATCGCCACCAGCATCAGCACCACCTCCAAGTTTTTCCTGACGGTGGACGAATTGGCCGTTGCCGGGACTCTGTACCATGGCGAGGGACTCAAGGTTAAAGGCACCGTGGTCAATGGGTCGATCAGCCGGAATCCCGACAATTCTCTCGACGTTTCGTTTCAGATCGAAGAGAAGAAATCGATGTTACCCGTTGTGTATAAAGGGATTACTCCCGATATGTTTGAGGATGGCCGGGAAGTGGTGGTGGAAGGCACTCTGGGGCATGATGGGGTTTTCCGTGCCAATACCTTGCTGACCAGTTGCCCTTCCAAATATGAAGCGGAAAAGGAAGCGGGCAAAACCCATCCGGGAGACATCCCTTACGACGGGAACAAACAGCCCGCTTTGGAGTCGCCCAAAATCCTGCCCGGAAAAACTACGATTTAATTCCAGCCCGGACATTCACACTTAAATGATAAGATACTCACCGGCAAGCGGTCCATGCAGGGCCGGTCATGATGGGACAACCAACACATGAATGATATAGGTGAATTTGCATTATTGCTGGCCCTGGCGACGGCCCTGTACGGGGTCGTTTCCTATACTATGGCCTTTCGGAGCAACCGGGTCGACCTGTTCCTGAGCGCCGACAAGACCCCTATCATTGTCTGGGCTTGCGTGATGGTCTCTTCCATCGCTCTGTGGCGGGCCTTCATGGCCGATGACTTCAGCCTGCAATACGTCGCCGCCTATTCCAATATCGAGCTGGATTTCTTCTACAAGTTTTCCTCGTTCTGGGGCGGGCAGAAGGGATCGCTCCTGTTCTGGACCTTGATTCTCACCACCTACATGATGGTGGTCCACGTCCAGAACCGGAAGCAGAACCTGCGGCTGGTGCCCATCGCGCTGGCGGTGATGATGGTGATCGCCGTATTTTTCCTGGGGCTCCTCAACTTTTCGACCAATCCTTTCGAGATCAATCCGGTGCCGCCGGCAGACGGACGCGGCCTGAACCCGCTCCTCCAGAATTACTGGATGGTGATTCATCCGCCGACCCTGTACCTGGGGTATGTCGGGTTTACCGTACCCTTTGCGTTTGCCACCGCCGCCCTGCTCACTAAAAATCTGGACGACGGCTGGATCCGCCTGACCCGCAAATGGACGCTGGTGTCGTGGTTCTTTTTGTGCATGGGCAACCTGTTCGGTGCGCAGTGGGCGTATGTCGAGCTGGGCTGGGGCGGGTATTGGGCGTGGGATCCGGTGGAAAACGCGGCTTTCATGCCGTTGCTCATCGCCACTGCCTATTTGCATTCGGTGATGATCCAGGAAAAGAAGGACATGATGAAGGTCTGGAACATGTCGCTGATCCTGCTGACGTTCGTGATGACCATCTTCGGCACCTTCATCACCCGCAGCGGGCTGATCCAGTCGGTGCATACGTTTGACGAGGCGACGCTGGGCTATTACTTCCTGGGATTTCTGGGGGTGATCGTCGTGTTTTCGGTGACGATGATTCTCCTGCGCCTGCCGCTGTTGAAAAGCAAAAACGAACTCGACTCATTCATATCGCGCGAGAGCATGTTTCTGCTCAATAATCTGGTTCTTCTGGGGATCGCGTTCGCGACGTTCTGGGGCACTATTTTCCCCATCATATCGGAAGCGTTCCGCGGGGTGAAGATCACCGTCGGCCCGCCGTTCTACAACCAGGTGAACGTGCCCATCGGCATGGTCCTGCTGGCGTTGATCGGGATCGGCCCCGTCATCGCCTGGCGCAAAGCGAGCTGGTCGAACCTGAAAAGGAATTTTACCAAGCCGATACTGGCCGGGGCTACGGGCGCCGCCGTTTTGTTCCCGTTCGTGCCGCTGACGGACAAGTCGGAAATTTTCACCTACATTACGTTTATTCTGTGCATTTTTGTGACGACGTCCATGCTCATCGAATTCATGAAAGGCACCGGCGCCCGTATGAAGGCGCATGACGAGTCCCCGGTAAGAGCGTTGTCCGGCCTGGTGTGGAAAAACAAAAACCGCTACGGGGGCTATATCGTCCATCTCGGAGTGGTCATGTTGTTTGCCGGCATCGCGGGATCCCAGTCCTACAGTACCGATATCGAAAAGCATCTCAACATCGGCGACCGCTTTCAACTGCGCGGTTATGATTTTACCTACGAAAAGCTTTTGGTGAAAGAGCAGAGCAGTGTCAAGACCCGGGTGATCGCCCAGTTGGGAATCGAGCGCGACGGCAAACGGGTGTGGACAGGTCTGCCTGAGAAAGAATTCTATAAGGGCCAGAACCAGCCGGTAACGGAAGTGGATTTGATCTCCACGTTAAAAGAAGACGTGTACATGATCCTGGCCGACTTCAACCCCGAAACCAGTGCCGCCACTATCAAGGTGTACGTCAAGCCGATGGTCAAGTGGATGTGGCTGGGCGGTTGGGTGATCGCCTTCGGCACTATGATCGCCGTCTGGCCGGACCGGCTGGAAGCCCGCCGCCGGGTGGAACGTTTGAAACGGCAGGAAGCGATCTTCATGCCGGCGCAGGAATAAGGCTTATGAAAAATGTTCGTCTCGCTATTTTAATGATGGTCGCTCTGCTGCTGCTGGCGGGACCGTCCAGTGCGTTCGCCGCATCGCAAATGGCAGACCTCGAAAACGCGCTGATGTGCAAGTGCGACGACAAGTGCGGCAAGGTGTTGATCAACTGCACCTGCGACACCTCCAAGGAAACGCGCAAGTCCCTGATGGCGAATCTGAAATCCGGATTGACGGTGGACCAGATTATTAAAGGGTATGTCGATAAATACGGTGAAACCGTGCTGTCCGCCCCGACTAAATCAGGTTTCAACCTGACGGCCTGGATCATGCCGTTTGCGGCGTTGGTGATCGGCGGTTTCGGCGTGCGCAAAGTTATCCGCTCCTGGACGCGGCCGGTCCCGGCCGGTGAGGATTCCCAGGAAAGCGGGAAGGAGGAGCCGGCGCCGGACGCCGTTTCCGGAAAGTATTCCAGGCGGCTGCAAGACGAACTGGATCGGTTAGAATCCTGACGCTATGACCGGTGCAAATTTTCTACAATTGATTCTTGTTTTGGCGATTCTGCTGGTCGTCGGCATTCCCCTGTTTTCGAAGCTGCCCCCCAGGCGCTTGTTCAAGCCTCTGGACCCTGCCGAGGAAGAATACAAACATCTTCTGGTCCGCAAGGAAGAAGTGCTGCTGGCCATTAAAGAACTGGAATTGGATTTCCAGATCGATAAAATATCGAAGCCGGATTACGAGGCGCTCCATAACAGGCTGGAGCAGGAGGCGGTGGACCTCCTGGAAAAAATAGACGATTTGGAAAAGCAGTTGAAACAGAAAAAAACTGCCGGTACGGCCTAAGCCACCGATGAATCGTCCCCAACTTGCCTATCCCTCATGACCGATCCCAAACCTTCGCCGAACCCCGATATGGCCCTGCAGGTGCACGGCCTCCGAAAGCATTTCGGTTATCTGGAAGCGTTGCGCGGGATCGACTTCGAGTTGAAGAAAGGGGAGTTCCTGAGTTTGTTCGGTCCCAACGGCGCGGGCAAAACGACGCTGATCCGTATCCTGTCGGCGCTCACCCGGCCTTCGTCCGGCACCGCCTTCGTTGCGGGTTATGATGTGGTGGAAGCGGACCCGGAAATGCGGCGCACGATCGGGGTGATTTCCCACGCCAGTTTTTTATACGCCGATCTGTCACCGCTCGAGAACATCCGTTTTTACGCCACCATGTACGGCGTGGATGGAGCGGAGGAGAGGGCGATTGAAGTCATCGACCAGGTCGGCCTGAAGGCGAGAATGCACGACCGCGTGCGGACGTTCAGCCGGGGCATGATTCAAAGATTATCCATCGCCCGGGCGATAGTACACAATCCGTCGATCCTGTTTCTGGACGAACCGTATACGGGATTGGACCAGCACGCGTCGGAAATTCTCAAGGAGCAATTGCAGGCCCTGCATACCGAGCAACGGACGATTCTAATGACGACCCACGATTTTTCGCGCGGGCTGGAAATGTGCGACCGGGTAGCGATCCTGGCGCGGGGCAAGCTGGCGCTCTGGGAACCGGTGGCGAACGTCGACCCCGCCGGTTTCGAGAAGCTGTATATCGAAAAAGTCGAACAGG
>CBDVDB010000207.1:0-4318 GCA_965372625.1 uncultured Nitrospinaceae bacterium | reverse complement strand
GCCAATCATTTTTACCGGGCGGTTCAGCTGGAACCCGGCGAACATACTTTGGAATTCGATTTTTACCCGGAAGGATTTAAGGTGGGGTTGGTGATCAGCGGCATCAGTTTTTTACTGCTCATTTTCGGGGCGTTGTTCTTGAGGAAGCCGGGGGGAAAATCTTTGCCCGTGGAGAAAGGTATTGAAGCCAATGCTTGATCTTCAAGTGAACCGGGAAATTTCCGGACCCGTAAAAAACGCTATCGGACTTTTCGTTATTTCTGCGGTCGCGATAGCTTTTTTTTCCCCAATGTTATTTGATGGCAAAGTTATTTTTTATCGGGATTTTCAATTTATCACCTATCCATTACGCTATTTCCTGGCGCAAGCCTATCATCAGGGGGTGATCCCTTATTGGACGACGAATACGTTTGGAGGCATGCCTTTCATGGCGACTCTCCATCCCGGCGTGTTTTATCCTCCGAGCATTCTTTTTTTTCTGAATGACTTTACACTGGCATTGAATCTGTATTATGTGCTGCATTTTTTGATTTTGGGCTGGTTTGCTTTTTTATTGGGACGTCAATGGAATCTTTCCTGGTTTGCGGCCTTGTGTTGCGGCGTCACGGGAATGCTGGGGGGATTGGTCATCGCCTCCACTCTTATCAGTAATTATTTCCTGGCATCGGTATGGTTGCCTCTGATTTTCTATTTGTATTACAAGTTTGCCGGGAAAAATCACGTGGGCTATTTTATCGGGTTGGTGTTGGTAATTGCCATGCAGACCCTTGCCGCCTGTCCTGAAATCAGCGTCATGACCATGGTTCTGCTCTATCTTCATGCCGTGGCGTTTATGCCCCGGGCGCAGGGAAAATCCGGGTATGTTCGTATCACCGTCACGCTCGGCCTGGCGGTTGTTCTGGCTTTGGGGATTACGGCTTTTCAGCTGGCGCCCACGGCGCAACTCCTGAAGCATACGTTTAGAGGGGGCGGGCTGGATTTTAATTTTCACGCGCTCTGGTCTTTGGAGCCTTCCAAGCTGGCCACCTTTATCTTATCCCCCGGTTATAAGGAATACCTGGATGTCCCGGTGACCAAGGACAATTTAAGTATTTTTTCCGGGCTTTTGAACACGCTTTACATGGGTATCTTCGGTTTTGTGTTTGTCATTCTGGGGTTCCTGTTTCGAAAGGATAAGGCCGTGGGTTTCTGGTTGGTGGTCTTTTTTTTCGGAATATTTTTTGCCTTGGGAAAACACAATCCGATTTATGAGTCCATTTATAACTGGACCCCGTTTTTAAACTCTTTCCGGTACCCTGAGAAATACTTTTTTGCTTCCACCTTCGCCGCAATTTTTCTCGTTGGCTTTGTCTTGGATGCCCTGGTTCGCGCCACCCGGTCCCGGCAAATTAAAGTCTTCACGGTTATAACCTTGTTAATCGGAATTATCGGAGCCACTTCGGTATTGGCATGGACGAAGCCCAATCTGGAGCCACAACTCCCTCTGGCTTTTTTATTCGTTTTCAGCGTGACCTATGTCCTGTTTTACTTTAACAAGATAAAGAGGCAAGGGTTCACGGCTCTGGTGTTCGTCATGATCTTGATGGATTTATCCATCAAGGGTTTCCATCTGCTCCCCTTGATTGACCCGGGTTTTTATAAAGAGAAGCCCATGTTAATGGATATTTTAGGCGGCTCCGCCGGAAAATACCGAACCTATTCCGGCCATATTGAAAAGAAACCCAATCCGATGGCCTACCCCAACGGACCCACCCGCCTGGCTGGCATGAGAGCGGGAAAACAGCACGTATACCCGTTTCTGGGAATGATTTTCGGGGTCGAGCATGTGGGGGGTGTACCCGGCCTCGCCATGGATATTCAAAATCATATGGTGTGGTACCAATATTTTATTCATACCGAACCGGACCGCCGCCGCCGGATTTTGAAAAGAACCAATGTCAAATACTGGATCGACGGCGATACCATTACCATGCATACCCCGGACGGTTATCCTGTTATTTTTCCGGACCGGGTAAAAATTCTGGAGGGCGCCTTGCCGCGGGCGTTTCTGGTTCCCAAAATGCGCGTGATGGAAAAAAATAAAATCCTCCACACCTATTACGATGCCTCCTTCGATCCCCTTCAGGAAGTCATCTTGCGCGAATCGGTCGATTTCCAGCCCTCCAAAATTTTTAAAGGGCAAGTCCGTGAAGTCGCTTACCGCCCCAACCATGTGACCCTGAAAACCTCGCAGGAGGGCAACGGGTTTCTGGTGCTGTTGGATACTTTTCTTCCGGGATGGACGGTGCAGGTCGACGGCCGCGAGCGGCCCATTTTAAATGCCAATGGTTTGTACCGGGCCGTGCAGTTGGGGCCCGGCGAACACACTTTGGAATTCGATTATTTCCCGGAAGGGTTCAAGGGAGGCCTGATCGTCACCGGTGTGACACCCGTACTGGGCCTGGTCTGCTATGTATTCTGGAGAAGACGATTTAAAATCCCAAAATGAGGTTATGAATAGTTTTAAATTTATTGGGTTTGTTCCGCCAACTACGATTCGGAATTTTATTAACGGAGCCGGTTTCATCCATGCCTGTCCATCCGCTGGAACATAAAAATATAAAATTAAAACCAGGATTCCAGCGGGAGTTCCTGGGGTTTTCCATTTTGTTTCTGATAATCCTGAGCGTTTTTTCTCCACTGTTCTTTTCGGGTAAGGCTATTTTCCATCGGGATTACCATTTCATTACCTATCCATTCAGATATTTTCTCGGCCAGGCCTATCAGCAGGGGGTGATTCCTTACTGGTCCCCCCATGTTTATGGCGGGATGCCGTTCATGTCCCTGTTTCATCCGGGAGTGTTTTATCCTCCCAGTATCCTGTTTTTCTTGCAGGATACCGTTTTGGCGATCAACCTTTTTTATTTTCTGCATTTTCTGGTTTTGGGGGGTTTTCTGTTTTTACTGGGAAAGCTTTGGGATCTGTCCTTTGCCGCCCGGTTATGCGTCAGCGTAACCGGAATGCTGAGCGGTTTTATTTTCGGTTCGATTCTTCTCAGTAATTTTTTTATGGCCGCGGTATGGCTCCCCGCTATCTTCTGGACGTTTCTGCAATACAGAAAAACAGGGCAGATCGGCTATTTTGCTGGAGCGGTCCTGGCCATCGCCACCCAGACGCTGGCGGCCAGTCCGGAAATCAGTATGATGACCGTGGGGCTTCTGTTTCTGCATGAACTCTGGTTTATTCCTAAAGGAGAAAGAGTTGCGTCCGGCCTGCGATTGACTTTTTCCCTGGGGCTGGCAATCGTTCTGGCTTTAGGGCTTTCGGCCCTGCAGTTATGGCCTTCCGCCGAGCTCATGCCCTATTCCCCCAGAGACATGGGGATGAGTTATGAAGCCCATTCCAACTGGTCCCTGGAACCGTCCAAGCTGGCGACTCTGGTGTTGTCTCCTTTTTACCTCGGAGATTCGGGAGGTGGAGAATTTTTCACCGGGTTCCTGCATACGATTTATATGGGCCTGGTAAGTCTGGTCTGCATATTAATCGGTTGCTTTATTTGCAGGGAAAGACCCGTCGGTTTCTGGCTGACGGTCTTTGCGCTCGGACTATTCTTTGCCCTGGGGCAATACAATCCTTTCTATGAATATTTCTATCGAGCGGTTCCCCTAACTCATTTGTTTCGCTTTCCGTCCAAATATTTTTTTGTATCCTCGTTTGCCGCGGTGTTTCTCACGGGCTTTGTTCTCGACGCTATTCTGAAGCATACAGAAAGCCGGCGCCTTAAAATTTTTCCGGTGTTGGCGGTGTTCATCCTGATTTTTGCAATGATTTATGGGGTGGGCTTATGGCGGCCGGCTCTGGATATGGAAAGCTCCTGGACCCTTCTGTTTATTTTTGGACTCGGTTATACGTTATTTTATTTTGGAAAAATCAGAAAGATTGTCTTTACGGTTATCGTTTTTCTGGTGATCTTTATTGATCTGAGCACGAAGGACTTCAAATTACTCCCCCTGATTGATAGAAAGTTTTATGATGACAAACCGGTTTATACGGAATATTTGAAGGATGCCTTCGGCAAGTACCGGGTTTATTCGGGACGCATTCAACAGCCCCTGGGTGACGTGGATTCTATCGAAGCCCCTTCCGCGTTGCACCGCATCAATTTGTTGAAGGAATATTTAACGTCCTACACCGGGATGATTTATGGAATAGAACATTTTGAGGGGAAAACAGGCCTGGGCTTGGGGCTGAAGGACCAGTTGATTTGGAGCGCTACATTCAGGCAATCCAATCCTGAAACGAGAGTGCGTATCTTAAAGCGCAGTAACGTCGGCTATT
>CBDVDB010000206.1:0-4319 GCA_965372625.1 uncultured Nitrospinaceae bacterium | reverse complement strand
GCCATCCATTCCTGGTTGATGGGAAATCCGTTTTGCCCGATCATCCCTTCATACATTTTAACGGCGGCATCCAGATTATCCGCGCGGAAAAGCACCCACCCGACAACCACCGCCAGGAATGTCAACAGGCGCGCGGCAGTCCGGTAGGCCTTCCCCTGAAAATGCCAACCGAGGGTATCCAGTGTAGCCCGCCAGGCATGGTTGATAAACAGGTAAACACCGTGCAGTCCGCCCCAGAGCACAAACGTCCACCCTGCGCCGTGCCACAACCCGCCCAGCAGCATGGTGATGAGCAGGTTGGCGTACTGGCGGACCGGGCCCTTATGGTTGCCGCCCAACGGGATGTACAAATAATCCAGCATGAACCGGGAAAGGGTCATGTGCCAGCGCCGCCAGAAGTCGATGATGCTCGTTGCCTTGTACGGTGAATTAAAATTGAGCGGCAGGCGCACCCCGAACAGTAGCCCCAGGCCGATAGCCATATCGGAGTAACCCGAAAAATCGAAATACAGTTGGAAGGTGTACGCCAGCGCGGCTCCCCAACCTTCAAAAAAAGTGATGGCCGCGCCGCCTGCCGCGGCGTTGAATACTGGAGTTGAAAATTGCGCCACCGTGTCGGCGATCATGACTTTTTTGAACAGGCCGATAAAAAAAATGGTGATGCCGACGGAAAAGTTCTCATGCTTGAATTTGTAAAGAGAATCCCGCGCGAACTGGTGAAGCATTTCCTTGTGGTGAACGATGGGGCCGGCGATCAACTGGGGGAAAAAAGTGACGAACAGACAATAGCGAAGAAAATTGTGTTCGCGGGTTTCTCCCCGGTAGACGTCCACCAGATAAGCGATCTGCTGAAACGTAAAAAATGAAATCGCCAGCGGCAGGATGATGGGAGCCAGCTCAAATTCCGTGTGGAAACCCTGATGCGCGGCGTCGACAAAAAAGTTGGCGTACTTGAAATACCCGATCGCCGACAGGTTGCCCGCGATGCCGCACACCAGCAATCCCTTTTTTCCAATTAAAGGATTGGAGGAACCTCTGGCAAGACCCACGCCGATGCTGTAATTGAACAGGACCGATCCCATCAAAAGACCCAGATAGGCCGGGTTCCACCAGCCATAAAAAAACAGGGAAGCGGCCACCAGCCAGGAAATGGCAATGCGGTGATGGCCCCGGGCGCCTATCCTGAAAAATACGAACAAGGTGATGGGCAGGAAAATTATGATGAAAGGATAGGAGTTAAACAGCATCGGGAGAATCCGTACAAAGATTCAGGGAGAGCATCCCCGGACTTTCTTGGACAAGAGATTATACAAATGTCTGAAATTAAAGAAAAGAGACTTTATGGGGTGGAGGAAGACTTTTACGGCAAGAGGATCTTCTCTTCATGCGGCAGGACCCTGCCGGGCTGGGTTCAAGTTCCGCTTTTTATTTTCTGCTGATACCGGTTAATTCCCGAGAGGATGGTCTCGATAAATTGGTTGACATCGATGGGTTTGGTTATGAATTGAAAAATTTCCGCCTGGGTGATGTCAGCGGATTGCATTTCCTCTTCCTTCCGGGCGGTAATCATGATTTTGGTGGAAGCAGGGGAAAACTTGCGGGCCTCGTCGAACAGATGTAACCCGGTCATGTCGGGAAGTTCATAATCGGCGACGATCACGTAACACATCAGGCCGTTTTTGAGAAGATTCAGGGCCACGGCTCCTTCATCAGCCATAATGACATTGATATCCCGGTTGGCCAAGGCTTCTTGATAGAGGTTCCGGCAGGAGATTTCGTCCTCAATCACCAGAATAGTAGGTGTTTGGTTCATTATCCTTCCCTAGATGGCACAAATATAAAATTTGATTATATTTAAATATATAGATTCATAAGTGTTCCCTTTTATTCCCCTCTTTTAGGGTAATTTTGGGACTTCTGAGGGCCTTAAAAGGATGGAATAAAATCTCTCCGAAAAAGGTCTTAAAAGTAGAGTGATGAAAAGGTTCGAATGCCGGGCCGGGAGTTTCGTTATGTCTGTTAAATGCACATCCTATCGCGGATTTAGATTTTGTTTTGAGGTGCCGGAGAAGAGTCAGGGGAAACACCGAAAAGGCCTGGTGGCCCTGAGTTGGCATCAAATCTGGACCACTGGGATTATGTTGCTACTGCTTGCGGCACTATGGGTCTTTTTATAAGCAAGCGCTTTTGATGTTGAGCGGAAAAAATCAACATCTGCCTGGGGCTTCCCAGCCCGATCCCCTCAACCCTCTTTCCCCCATTTGTAGGGTTGGGGGGATTTTTGTCGGCGAACCGGAGCCTGACCGTCGCGCCTCATAAAATTCCAGCTCAGTAAAAATCCGATGACCAGTCCAGGCTTTCCAGATGCTCCCGCAAATGAGAGGCGGTTCGGAACCGGTCCAGAATCAGGGACCGCTTGAGGCCGCGGCAGATTTCCTTCACCGTGCGGGGCATTCGGGAATATCGTTTCGCTCCTCCCAGACAGTCGTAAAACACCCGGATCAATTCGCAGATGTCCGTTTGACGCGTTTCCTTTTTCGAGGTGGACCCGTTGAACAGATCCAGCAATTTGATTTCAAACTCCAGTCCAAACCGGTTGACGATGATATTGTCTGTATGCAAATCGCCGTGCGTTTCGTTGAGCAGGTGGATTTCCTCCATCCCGCAGGCCAGGGCGTAGAGCAGGTGGAGCGCCGGGTAGGGATGGAGCCGGTTCCCTGGGAACCGCTTCAAAAATTCGGATAACAACTCCCCTTCCACATATTCCGAAATCAGAACGGTGATCGGGGTTTTCCGGACCGTTAAAATCTCTTCGGTGTGGTATTGAATCAGAATGGGTACCTGGCGGAGCTTGTGCAGTTTCCGGGCATAGGTTTTGGCGGTTTTGTTGCCGGGATTTCTCTGTGGGAAAAACAGCTTGGCGGCCCGCTCGATTCCCGTGCGAATCTCGCGGATTTTGTAAACTTCCCCCTCCCAGCCGGCGCCCAGCAGGGACAGGACCTCGTACTTCCCGGCTATTTTCCGCCCGGAAACCAAGTCGAACGAATCCATGACCACCTTTTTAGCGCCATTTCTCCTCATACCCATGCCCCTCAATTTTTAACAGAATTGAATACATCTTTTTTACGAAAAAATTGCCCTCTTGGCAATAGTTTTTCGTAAGAAGAAGGAGGAGATCAAAGAATGGGTTGAGTTTTTCCGGGGAATTCAGGGACGGGTCGAAAAAATAAATCATCCCCACCCGGTGGCCTTGCAGGTGCCGGGCCGGGTGGGCATGGCTAGATCGGGAACCTATTTATTGGAGCAAACGGCTGTTACCCCGCACTTGATGGAATGGTTGGTGATGCCAAAAAAATCCTTGGTTTTTCCCGCGTGACGGGCGTCGCAAATGCAGGCATTTTCAGTCTTGCGCTGTTTGGCGCCATCCTGTCCCTTCAGCTTAAATGGATCTTTTCCGGCGGTGCCGGTTTCCGCCCACCACTTTTTGCATTCCACCAGGATGGGATAATCCCCGGGGCATTGAGCGGTCACGACCACTTTGCCGGGGTCTTCCCCCGTTTGCTTGCTGCTGGACTCTCCTACGGCCGAAAATTCCTTTACCGCCCGGGGTGCGCTGGGATCAATGGTTTTCCTGGCTTTTACGCAATTAATATTAGTAAAGATAAACAGGATCAATATCAGAATGATTCCGATACGGGTTGTGGAAATTTTCACTGAGCTCCTCCTCGTTGGGTTCACACGGTATCTATATAACTTACAATAAATTCAACGCGGTATCAATACATTTTCATTTACATAAAATTTCTCTTTAATAGGGGCCGTTGGACTTGTGATAGGAGGTTGGCCGGGCGGCTGCCATGCCTGAAGGAGAATGGATCCGGTGAGGAGTTACAAAACCACCGTAGACTGCTTTTCGCAGATAAGGCGCACCATATGATCCGGATTATTGTTTAAAAAGCTGTCCATGATCATCTGGGTTCTGTTGTTTTTGCCGGAAGGAAGAATGTGAAAATGTCCGGACAGATTGACCGTATATTTGGTTTCTATTCCAAAAATGGTAATGGACTCTTCTTTGTAATTGGTGATTTCCATGACCCCGTTAATATGATCGGCGGGATCGGTTTGATAATACCCGGTGTAATAAAGGTTGGAATCGCCACCTCCAATGCGCCCGGATTTAAAAATGATGATGCCCGCCTGGGTGAGACCCATATTGGTTCCCAGTTCCAGCGTCCACTGTCCTTCGATGTTCATAGTCCCTTTGCGGATGAGGTTCCAATATAGAGTAACGGTTCTTGGAAAAACTTCCATCGCAAAAA
>CBDVDB010000205.1:0-4325 GCA_965372625.1 uncultured Nitrospinaceae bacterium | reverse complement strand
TTATTTGGGGCCGGTTTGAGACGAGCCGAAGCGGGACAGGTGTTCCGCCATCTCCTTGGGGGAGCTGTGAACGTCGATATAAAAGTAACTGTGCCGCACCTTGGAGTTGAGCGCGAAGTTCACCCGGCCGAGCTGGCTGCCGTCGATAAACATGATATCGGTGAACGGCGGGGCCACCCGGTACTCGCGGTGATTCCTGACAAACGCGATGAAGTTTTTGAACCCCCGGGCGCAGTCGGCGGATCGCAGGCCCACCAGATCGCACACGGCGCGCAGTCCGGTGGAATTGTTACGGGTGCGCTTCTCCAATTTTTCGGCGAGGGTGACGCTGGCCTGCACCTGGACCTGATCCGGTTTTTGGGAGAAGACTTTAACTATTTCCTCCGGCGGCAGATCGTAGCGGAACACGACTTCATGATCGCTTTTGATCAGCGTGTTATATTTGTGAACGATCACCGTGCCCCATAGCTTTTTCTGTAAACCCGGGTCTTTTCCCGCCTCATGAAAATTGCCCGCGCCCTCAAGACACTCTTTCTGCACCAAACCCTTGTCGCAAAAAAATTTGGGCACCTGCAGGGCTTTCAACGTTTTTCCATACTGTCTTTTTATTTCACGGTATATCGCTTTCTGGCGCTGCCATTCCACGACGGCGGGATCGTTTTTCAATCGCCGGGTCATGGTTTTTGCAGTGGCGTCGAACTTCAACGTTAAAATGGTGCGATCCTCATCCGGAAGATGAGTGTCGGTAACGGCCACTACCGACCAGGACATGCGGCTCATACTGCGGTCCGCCTCCACACCGGCCAGGGTTTGATACCCCTTCAGACATTGCGCGTTGGAAATTTTGAACGTGCAATAGAGTTGCCGGATACGCACGTTCGCCTGAATCTGCTTTTTCAGTTGATAGATGTTCTCTATGAATTTTTTTTGATCTTCCGGCGACGGCCGGTTCCGCAACGCATCCACTATTTCCTGTTGGGTGGCGTTCCACGGCACCAGCAGGGCATGAAACCCGCCACTGCGCAAGAACCGGGTGCTGATGCCCACGATTTTGAGGCCGGTGTCCGGAGATTCCTTTAAAGCGATACTCAATGTGGTGGCGCCGGTCAGGCATTGCCGGACCCGTTCCGCTTCGTCGGCGTGGGTGCCGATATTTTCAAGAAAGGGAAAACATTCGAGGTTGGTGATGCCAAAGACTTGCTCCATCTCCATTTTTTTGAGGGACAAGGCGTTAAACACATTGGCGGCGGAGGCCGGTTTCGAAAGAAAAAGAAACGCGGGTAGAAACATCGCGATGACAATGAAACGAAAGCGGCGCATGGCCCTCTTTGGAGAAGGATGGTTTTCCTCATAGTGTCAAATTTGATGGGGAAGGACAAGCCGAAAGGGAACCGCCGGAAAAAAACCGGCAGTTCCCTCAAGGCGCAGGGAGGTTCAAAAGTCAGTACTTCTCAGCTAATGAAAAACTCTATTCATGTAGGCGTGCCAGCAAGTGCTCCAGTCTTCTTCGGCCACGGTGCATTTCACCGCTCCCCTTTCCGAGCATAACCGGCTTCATTTAAAATATATCCCCCGCTTGCTTAAACGTACCAATCCTTCCGGGTGGCGGGCAACGGGGTGTGGCCACGATCTGATTTGGTCAACAGCGTCTGAAACAGGTTGATACCGCCCAGGCTGAAATTACGCGCGCAACCGGTCATATACAATTTAAAAATCCGCCAAGTGACTTCCCCGGCGATCTCTTGGAGGGCTTCCCGCTCCCGATCCAGGTTTTCTATCCATAACCGCAGGGTCTGCCCATAATGTTCGCGCAGGTTTTCAACATCCCGAACCTCGAATCCGGTTTCTTCGGCCAGATTAATTATATGACGAATCGGCACCAAACCTCCGTCGGGAAACACGTAACGGTTCATAAACGTAGTCGTCTGCGATTTTTTCTCATAATGGCAGGCGACGGATATTCCGTGATTGAGAAACAACCCGCCCGGTTTCAGCAGACGCCAAGCCGTTTGAAAATAAGTCTCCAAAAATGAATGGAAATGCTCCACGGATCCTACAGATACGATTTTGTCGAACCTTTCATTTCCAGTCACATCCCGGAAATCGATCGATTCTACGCGGCACTTGGAAGTCAGCCCCCGGTCCCTAATCCGGGCGCGGGCAAATTCGGCTTGCGCCTGACTGACAGTGACGCCTACGGCATGGACCCCATAATGCTCGGCGGCGTGCAGAATCAATCCGCCCCAGCCACACCCGATATCCAGGAGAGATTCTCCCGGGTTCAACATCAATTTGCGGCAGATGTAATCCACCTTATGGGTTTGAGCGGCATTAATATCCTCGTCCCACGAGTGAAAATAAGCGCAGGAGTATTGCATGGAATCGTCCAGCACCTTTTTCCAGAAGGGCGCCGGAAGGTCATAATGAAAACTGATGGCCTTACGAACCCGCTCCCGCATGTGAGGATCCCCCTCGGCAGGAAGGGTTGCATGGGAACTGCAGGTATTGTCGGCGGCCGGCAGAGACAGGAGCCATTTGGCAAAATGAATTTTTTCGCGCCATTTGATACGAAGGCCGGCCAACACCTCCTGGATATTGAAGACCGCTTCCAGGTCGCCTTCAATATCCAGATCCTTGAATATATATGCCTCGCCCAGATCCAGCCCAGTGGGGTACCACAATAGTTTCTTGAGCCCCAGCGGATTATTGATGACCAACGTAAACCGGCGGGTTCGGCCGACCTCAGTAGCCAGGGAGGATCCGTCCCAGAGACGAACGGCAAAGTCGCGCGCAGAATGACCGGCAAAGAATTTTTTGAGAAAAGTCAACAATTGTTGTGCTGTTTTGTCTTTTTCACAAAGATCCATCGTTGTCATAAGGCCTCCTTGCCAAGCATGAATGTATGGTTCGGAAAAGAGAACTTCTTATCTAACCGGCCTTGGTGAGACTTTAAGAACCCTGTTTAAGATACGAACCCATGCATGGGCCACAAAAATTCGGAGTAGTAATAAATATAGAAACAAAATTAAAAAAATAATAGAATATTGGGCATATTACAAAATATTTACACTTAGGACGCAGGGAGGTTCAAAAGTCAGTACTTCTCAGCTAATGAAAAACTCTATTCATGTAGGCGTGCCAGCAAGTGCTCCAGTCTTCTTCGGCCACGGTGCATTTCACCGCTCCCCAGGTAGCCGCCGGTACATAAAGGATCAGATAACCCGTAGCCACCACGGCAAAGGTAAGAAAAAAACCGACGGTATATGCCAGGTCCACAAGCACACTGTCCTCCTCTGGAACCGGATTGGATGCGACTCTGGTTTCCGGAAAACTCATGGGAACCGTGGGTTTGTCATTCAGGAGGTCTACTGTGGATTGGACCAGCGGGTGCGCCAGAAAAACGGTTGGCGCCAGTTCGGCTCCTGCCGCGGTTACCATCAACATCAGCCACAATAAAACCACACCCAGTGCCCAGCCCGCCTTTTTCATCCATCTATTCAGCGGCATCATGATCTCTACCCTCCACTGTTTTGTTAAACTACTTTGCGGCCCAGCGCTCTGACCGCCGCGACATCCGAGAGGAGCGCTTTCACACGAGCATCCTCAAAAATAACTCGCTCTTAGGTGAGTCAGCTCCTCAACGGCGGAATAATCCCCTTTCACTAACAGGCGGAACAGCTTCCGCCGGGAACCGCCCGCTTCAGGAATCAACTTTCCATTGTGATACAAAACCACCAGACCAAAAGGATCCGCTGCGGAATCCGCCAGGGAAGCCACCTGATCCGGAGATATCGTGTGTTTTCCAAGAGTCTTGGTGGTCGGAAAATCCAAATCCACGAAGGTTCTATACATAACCTCCGAACACACGATTTCAATATCCGTGTTAACGTCAAAATTAAAATCGTAACTCTTGCCAATCTGCTTGACGGCCTCCAGCAGGTACCGGCGCTTCTTTTCACGAGTCAGACATAAATTTGATTGACCTTCATCCTGCGGACAATCTTTAAGCCGGGTGACGGCCAGATCGTCGATATCCAGGTATTTGCGCAGGGAACTGAGCCCGACCCCCGGCAACAGGGCGTCAACAATAACCTGCCCACTGCGTATGGATTCTTGAAAGGAAGGCCCTTTATAGGAATAGCGTTCCACCGCATTTTGATATAAACCGGGCAGTTCCTGCCAGACTCCCAGATCCTTCAGTTCGCTTTCCGTTCCCAGCCATACCGCCGAATGCCCATAATGCCCGGGGACAAACTTGTCGACCACATGGGACGGGTTTTTTTCAAGCATGACATCCAAAGGCTTCAGCTTATGGGCCAGTTTAT
>CBDVDB010000204.1:0-4344 GCA_965372625.1 uncultured Nitrospinaceae bacterium | reverse complement strand
GGGTGGGACTCCATCCTGTTTTCGGTGAAGCAGGCGTTCAAGGTAGGCCCCTGGGCCATGATGAAAGCCCTGCTGTCCAAAAACAGTTGCAAAAGCTGTGCGCTGGGCATGGGCGGACAACAAGGCGGCATGCGCGACGAAAAAGGATACTTTCCTTCCGTCTGCAAAAAAGCCATATGGGCGCAGGCGTCCGACCTGCAACCCGCCATCCCGGAAGATTTTTTTCTACGCCATTCCATCGAAGAGTTAAAAGCCCGCACCCCGCTGGAACTGGAATACAGTGGACGGCTGACCTATCCGGTGATATGCGCACCCGGTGATACGCATTACCGTCCCATCTCCTGGGACAGGGCTTTGGAATACGTCGCGAACAAACTCCGGAATACACCGGCGGACCGCTCGTTCTTTTACGCCAGCGGGCGCTCCTCCAACGAAGCGGGATTCCTTTTGCAATTGTTCGCGCGCGTATTCGGCACCAACAACGTCAACAACTGTTCCTACTATTGCCATCAGGCTTCCGGGGTGGGCTTGAATCAGAGTCTCGGCACGGGGACGGCGACCATTCAACTGGATGATCTCGATCATACCGACCTGCTCTTTTTAATAGGAGCCAACCCGTCTTCCAACCATCCGCGCTTCATGCGCACCCTGATGGACATCCGCCGGCGCGGCGGCAAGGTGATCGTCATCAATCCCGCACGCGAACGGGGCCTCGAAAAGTTTTACGTTCCCTCGGATGCCCGCAGCCTGCTGTTTGGCTCCGAAATCGCCAGCACTTATATTCAACCGCATATCAACGGCGATTTACCACTCTGCGCCGGCATCGCCAAGGCGCTGTTCGAGATGGCCGAAACCCAACCCGGAATTTTTGACCGCGTTTTTATCGATGAGCATACCGAACATTATAAAGAGTACCGGCAGTACGTGGATAACTCTTCATGGGACGAACTCGAATCGCTGTCGGGCGTATCGCGAGCGGAAATGGCAAACCTGGCGTGGCAATATTCCAAAGCGAAGAACGTGGTGTTCGCCTGGGCGATGGGCATCACCCATCACGCCAACGGGGTCGAAGGCGTGCAGGCCATCGTCAACCTGGCGCTGTTGCGCGGTATGGTGGGCCGTGAAAAGGCGGGACTGCTTCCCCTGCGCGGACACAGCAACGTGCAGGGTATCGGCACCATCGGATTCACTCCGCAACTGAAGCAGGAGTTCATGGACAATCTGGAGTCGGCCTACGGCATTCACCTGCCGACGGGCAAAGGATTGGATACGCTCGCCTGTATAGAAGCGGCGCATGCGGGAGGATTCGATTTCGCCTGGAACATGGGCGGCAACCTGTACGGCTCCAATCCCGACTCCCGTTACGCCGGGCAGGCACTGTCGAACATCGACTTTGCTCTCTATATGAATACGACGCTGAACCCGAGCCATTTTCTGGGGCGCGGCAAAACCACGCTCGTCCTGCCCGTGCTGGCGCGCGACGAGGAGCCGGAACCCACCACGCAGGAGAGCATGTTCAGTTACGTGCGGATGAGCGATGGCGGTCCCTCGCGTTATCCCGGACTCAAGAGCGAGGTGGAGGTGATTGCCGAAATCGCGCGGCAGGTTTTGCCCGACAGTCCTGTTCCGTGGCAGGAGTTTCATCACACGTCCAGCATCCGGCAGGTGATCGGGTCGGTGGTCAAGGGAATGAAGCCCCTGCAGGAGATCGACCGGACGCATAAGGAATTTCATATCGAGGGCCGCATCCTGCATCGGCCCCGGTTCCCCACCGTCGGCGGCAAGGCGGCGTTCCAGGTGCCGCAGGCGCCGGTCCCGCCACTTGCGGAAAATCATTTCCGGATGATGACGGTGCGCTCCGAGGGTCAGTTCAATACCGTGGTGTATGAAACGCGGGACAAATTCCGCGGCGTGGAGTCCCGCGATGTGGTGCTGATAAGCCGGGAAGATATGGAGCAAAGAGGCTGGCGGGAAAACGATTCCGTTACCGTATCCAATGCGACGGGATCACTGCCGGGTCAACAGTTGATCCCCTATCCCATCAAACCCGGCAACATCATGATGTATTTCCCCGAGGCCAACGTGCTGGTGCCGCGCACGGCCGATCCGCAATCGCGCACCCCCTCCTTCAAGTCCACCGACGTAATACTGAAAAAGGAATAAGAGTAACCGCCTGCCGCAAACTTTTCTTCAGAACGATTTTTTGAGCGCGTCCAACAGCGCAACATAGATATTGTGGCAGAAGTCGCAGGCATCCTCCGTTGAGGCCTCCCAGCTGGAGGACCATTCGATGAGGCAGGTGTCGCTGTCCGTCACCGGAATAAGGCGAACCGCTCCGATATAATCTTTCACATCGTTTTTCGATACCGGCGCCGGTCCGTCAGTGATCTGATACTTGAAAGACTTGTCCAGTTCGCTGAACGCCACCAGCGTTTCGTGGAAAGCGTCGTTTAATAGGCGGCGGGCGCCGATTTGGCTTCCCGACTTATCCCCTACCGGTTCACATTTTTCAATAACGCCGGAAGCCCAGGACATATTATGAAAATCTTTAATCTTGTTCCACACCTGATCGACAGGCGCATTGATGATTGTCGTTTGATAGGTTTTGCCCACCAGAATACCCTCCCTTCACTGGATTGAATAAATGGATTTTGTATTTCACAAGGACTCAGTATAATCGAAATTCGCGAAATAGCCTTGCCCAATCATACACCATGATTCTGTAATGCTATTTACCTCTTGAAAAACGGAAGAATTTATCTGATCCTTTTAAAAATGCAATCCCTTAAATTCCAGCCCTTTTAAAATTTTATGAGTTCCGGTTCCTCAAAAGTCATTCTCATCGCGATGATGGCGAATCTGGGTATTGCCGTGGCCAAGTTCGGCGGCGCATACTTTTCGAAGAGTTCCGCGCTTTTGGCGGAGGCCATCCACAGCGTGGTGGACACTTCGAACCAGATGCTCCTCCTGTTCGGTGAAAAGTCTTCCAAAAAGAAACCCGACGATGCGCATCCCCTGGGATACGGCCGCGAAACTTTTTTCTGGTCGTTCGTCGTAGCCATCCTGTTGTTCTCACTGGGCGGCCTGTTCGCCATCTACGAAGGGACCCACCGGCTGGCAAATCCGGAACCCATACACGAACCGATGCTGGCCCTCGCCATCCTGGGATTCAGTATCCTGCTGGAAGGTTATTCTTTTTATGTCTGCCTGAGGGTGATTCGGGAGAAGAACCCGTTCCCTGATCTGTGGACCTGGTTTCGCAAAACCACCTCTGCCGGCCTGCTGGTAATTTTTACCGAGGACGCGGGCGCCCTCGTGGGTTTGATGATCGCCACCGTTTGCATTTCACTTTCCTGGTCGCTGGACGACCCGGCGTTTGACGCCTACGGTTCCATCCTGATCGGGTGTCTGCTGGTTGGACTGGCCGTCCTGCTGGCACGGGAAATCAAATCGCTGATCATCGGCGAGGCTCCCAGCAAGGATTACCGGCCTCATATTGAATCGCTGGTTCAGGGACACATCCCCAACAGCCGGGTTCTCCGGTTTCTTGCCCTGCAGACGGGAGATGGCGAAGTGCTGATCAGTTTTAAAATCACCCCCGGAAACATCACCGACGTCTCCCAACTCATTGACGCCATCAATCAGATCGAAAGCCAGATCCGGGTCCAGTTTCCCGAGATCAAATGGCAGTTTGTGGAGCCGGATACCCAGGCCTGAATCTCCATTAAAACCTTTCGCCCCTCCAAATGAATTGATAAACGCCGTTCTATCTACCGAATTTCAATGAATTATCTACTTCCCTACCGCTCCTTTAAATTGGTAGAATAAAGTTATGGTTTAGCCGGGCAGGAGGGCCCGTTTTAATTCTGCAGCGGAAACGGATGAACTGACATGAGAAAAATCAAAACTCTTTCGAGAGCGGGAAAAGGCCGTACTAAAAAGCCATCACCAAAAAAAATAAATACGGCTTCAAAAAACCGCTCCCAATCCAAAACGGTACCCAGGAAGAAAAAGACTGCCTCGAAGAGAAAGGCCGCCTCTCTTTCCAAACCGGTTAAAAAGAAAACCGCCAGGCCTGCCAAAGAATCCGTTTTAAAAACACGGTTGAGGTACGAAAAGGCCTTGGCGTCTTGTGCGCACGAATTGCTGGTCAATCCGAAATCCTCCAAGCAACCTCTGCAAAATTCCATCAAACATCTTTTGCAGGCGGCGCAGGTTTCACGCGTTTATATTTTTGAAACCTTCAAGGATCCAAAAGACGGCATGTGCGTGCGTCAAATCTTTGAGTCCGTCGCCAGGGGAATTAAACCCGAAATCAACAATCCCGCTATGCAACATTTTCCC
>CBDVDB010000203.1:0-4352 GCA_965372625.1 uncultured Nitrospinaceae bacterium | reverse complement strand
GTGGATTTGGCCCACTTTTCTTTTTGGACGATGTTGACCTGGGTATCGAGCGGGAGGACATTGGCCAGGAAATCCAGATACCATTCCTGGATATTGGGGCACCCGGCAGAGCCGCTGCGCCAGTCGAAATTTTTTCTGAAAAATTCGTTGGCCTTGGTGACGTTGACGCCGTGGATACCATAACTGCCGTGCACTTTGGGTCCCAGTTTTTTGAGGCCCAGCCACCAATGGCCGATTTCGTGGTCGGGGTCGCCGAACGGAATGGCGCGGACGATCCGTTTGCCGTTGACGATTTCCTTTTTATACCAGGTGGGTTCGTGCAGGCGGTTTTTGATCACGTATTCGCCCAGCGGGGTTTCCTCTCCCTTGCGGCCGAATATGGCTTCGATGGTAAAAATCTCTTCATCATCGTAGTACACCTTCAGCATCCCGGTATCGAGAACCCCCAGGAGGTACCACATGTCGGGATCTGTTTTGTAATTTGCAATCTGATTGTCGCCAAATTTCAGGTTAACGGTGGTGGCGCTTTGGGTGTAAACGGTGCGGGGATCGTCATAGATATGCTTGACGATATATTTGAAGTTTTCGGTGACCTTGTTGTTCTGGATCAGACGGGCCACCATGGCCTCCAACTCTTCTTTTTTCTTTTGAGTTTTGATCAGGGTGGCTTCGGTCTGGTGCAGGTGGGTTTCCACCAGGGCAATTTCATCTTTGGAAGCCAGGCCCATTGTGTTCAAACCGGCATAGTAGGCCACATCCACTTTTTTCTGGGTTTCCGCATTCAGGATAAGGTGGTAAACCATCAGGATAGTCACTGCCAGACTGGCCAGGGTGATGCCGGTGAATTTCAACGAACGCTGGACCTTGGCCGACAGCAGGTAGCGGACAACTTCCAATTTGACTTTTTTATCTTTTTCATCGAGCGGGGCGAAATTGGCGTTCCGGAACTTCTGATGCAGGGTGAATTCCAGGGGGGACAACTCGGAGCGGGCGTTGCTCAACTTCTGGATGATCGCGTACAGATTCTCCCGTGTACGGCGGTCGTAATTGCCGGTAGGATCCTTGGTGGCGATTAAATTGTAATCGGTAATAGTGAGCGCATTGAGTTTCTTGTCAGTCATAACAAACTCTGCCCCATGTTTTTAGAAGCAACTCTTTTCCTGTTCCGCGGGCCCAGAGGACGCCGCTGGGTTATCCTACTTTAAACAATTGGCTGATCCGGTTTTTGAGTGGCACCCGGACCGGCAACGGTTTGCCTGTTTTGGGTTGGGAATTGCCTAATTTGCATTTTCCCTTGAACAGGGCTCCCGGCGCTATTTTCATGGCGGACGCAACCACATCGCCCGCCAGCATCCCGGTGGAATGGAGGGTAAACTTGCGGACCGCTGCCACATCACCCGCCAATTTACCTTTGCAGATGACTTCCTCGGCGGTAATGTTGCCGTGCACGCTGGCCTGTTCGTTGATAATCAGCGTTCCACCGGTGGAAATATCACCTTCATGGTCTCCGTTGACGCACAGGGAAACCTTGAATTTCAGAGACCCGGTGGTTTTCCGGTTGCCCGGCAGAAGAATACCAAATTCCGCGCCGCGAAGATGTTTGTGCAGCCGCGTTTCTTCCCGGGTGCAGGTTTTTTTGTGCGTTGCCAGTCGATCGATCAAACTGTAAAGTTGCTCGCGGGTCCGGTTATCATAATAACCGGCAGGATCCTTCGAGTCCAGGAACTGGTATTGGGCTGGCGTGAGAACGTTGAGTTTGACGGTGTCCATGGTGCGTTCAGTTGGCGCTGCTGGCGACTTTTGTTATTTTGTCGACCCACTGGGGTTTCTTATATTTGTTTAAATAATTGATGATGGTTTTATCGTCATCCGCCAGAGTGGGACAAATGGTATTATCCGACAAAATACCTTTCGCCACCAGATCCATCCGCTCGCTCAGGCCGATATCCATATTATAAAATAATGCCTTTCTGTTGTTGGTGATATTGATGACCTTATGATTGGGGACCATGCCCACGATCTGGATGCGGGCTTTGTATTGATGCAGTTTGTCCAGTATGCTCAGGTAATCCCGCAGCATTTTCAGCGCATTCACGATTTCCTGATTGCTCTGGCAACGGTTGAACACGATCCCGAGCTTTTTGTTTTTGATGGATTGGTAGAGATCACCCTTGCCCTTCTGCGCGATGAGGCGGTTGACATGGGCGCGGTCGAGCCCCATCAACTGGCCCTTGGCGTAGTCGGCCTGAAACTCTTCGTAATAATCGATAAAGGAGTGGATGGCGTCGATACTGCCGTTGACGGCAATGTTGTTGCTCAGATCGAATACGAACAGGACCTGGTCGATCACGTTCATCAGGGATGACATGTGGTTGACCCCGCCTGCCGGGGTGTCCACAATAACGTAATCAAAATTCTGAAACACGCCATCTAAAACTTCGAGAAAGCGCAGGAGAAACTCCGGCTCGTTGATCCGTTTGCGGTGCGCCCGCTTGCCCAGGATGGGGACTTCCCCGCCTAATATCGAAAATCCATACTCTTCAATATAATTGATATGTTCTTCCATCCTCGGGTTGGCCGCTTTGCCCATTTCTTCCAGCAGGCCTCTGAATTCCCGGAGGTCGATTTTTTTGAGTACCGGCAGTAAATTTTCCAGTTGGGAAATATTTTTGATCTCGCCGCGCTGAAGCAGTAATTCCTGAATGGCATTGCCAAATTTGAAATCCGAGGAATGGAACAACTTGGAGTTCATGGACTGGTAATGGTTGAATGCGTCCACCAGTTTTTCATGGTCGGCAGGGATATCGCCCTCGGCATAGGATGTAAACCAGGTCACCAGCTGGTAAACAATCTGCAAAAAGTCGAGTTGGTAGGTCTTCTTGTCCAGACACTCGAACAGGTCGTAAAAAGTTTTAGCAGGATGGCTGTCCAGCAAACTGGTGATGGTCGGCAGACGCAGATCCAGATCCACCAGGCAAATCCGGTTGGTGTGCTTCCCGGCAGACAGGGCGCGGGTCAACGCGGCGGTGGTGTTGATGGATAACGTGGTTTTCCCGATCCCGCCCTTGGGCCCTACTATGGAAATGATCGCCATTAATTCTCCTTGCCTCGCTTTTTTACCGGGTTGCCCGAAAGGACTAAAGTGATTTCACCCTTCCATTTGCGGCCCTGACTGACCTGGCATAAATCGTCCAGCCCGCCCCTCAACACTTCTTCATGCATCTTGGTCAATTCCCGTGCGAGGGCGGCCTTGCGGTTACCGAACACTTCCCTTAACTCGTTAAGGGTTTTGTCAATGCGCTGTGGGGACTCAAACAACACCACTGTTTCGGGTCGTTCCGCCAACTCTGCGATGATGCTTTTGCGTCTTTTCTTGCGCGGCAAAAATCCTTCAAACCGGAAACGGTCCATCGGCAGCCCCGATACGGTCAACGCCGACAATACCGCCGAGGGCCCGGGAATAGAAATCACTTCTATTGCCTGTTCCAACGCCAACTGCACCAGATGATACAGAGGATCAGAAACGCCCGGCGTGCCGGCATCGGAAACCAGCGCGAGGTCTTCCCCCTGATCAATTCTTTTTATGAACTCGGGACCCTTGCGGGTTTGGTTGTAACTGTTGTAACTGGATAGACGCGTTTCGATCCCGTAGTGATTTAAAAGAATCCGCGTACGGCGCGTGTCCTCCGCCGCGATCAGCGAAACCTGGCGCAACATTTCCACGGACCTGTAAGTGATGTCTCCCAGATTACCGATGGGAGTACTCACCACATACAAGTGACCTTTCCCTTGTTGTGACATACATTATTATTGTAATAGTGGCCCGCTGAAATCTCAATAACTATTTGGATTAAAAGGTGTTTATTGAGGTCCGGGGAAGGTGTAAATAAAACCGACCGACCGAGACGGGGCATCTGCCGGTCGGGTTTGGCGGGGGTTTTTATTATACGGAGGTGGCTGACTCCGCTTCTTCGTTTTGAACCAGCTTGATGATTTTGCCCTCACTGCCGATCATATTGCAATTGCCGTCGAAGATGGCGCCGTCTTCCACCAGGAGGGAAGGTGCGGCTATGTTGCCGACCACTTCGCTGTTGGTGTGGATTTCGATACGTTTGGAAGCTTTGATCGTACCCTTTATTTTGCCCCGGCAGATCACCGTTCCGGCGGTGATGTCCGCTTCCAGATTGCCTGTTTCACCGACGATCAGGGTATCATCAGTATGCACTTCACCCTCCATCTTGCCATCGATGCGGACGACGCCGTTAAAGCTCAGCACTCCACTGAAAACCGTGTCTTGGCCTAAATAGGCCTTTATATCTTTGGAATTTTCAACGTTCTTTGCGGACATGTCT
>CBDVDB010000202.1:0-4360 GCA_965372625.1 uncultured Nitrospinaceae bacterium | reverse complement strand
CCGCTATGTCCCTGTTTCACAACGATTTATTTCCCAGCCGGAAATATATAACCACTTGAAAATGAAATGGTTCCTGTTATCCTAATAATACTCTAAGTTATTGTAAATTACTTGGTAACACACATTTGACCGTGGATGAACAGGCGTATTCTCCGGACGAAAACCAGACGGAGACTCCCGTTTGCGCGGTTTTGATTCTGCCCGCGCCACCTGACACGACAAATGTTGGGGAGTGGTATCGCAGGAAAATCGTCGGCGTTCCGTTCCTGTTGCGCAATCTTTTGAACCTGCAAAAGGGCGGCGCGGAGCGGGTGGTGGTTTATCATCCGGAGGTTTTTTCATCGGGACGCCATCCGCTGGCGGACCTGGCGGAAGATGTCCGGGTTCAGAGTGATGTGGAATGGGTTTCAGATATTGAAACTCTTGCAAAGATATTAAGCGAGCGTGCCTGCCGTCTGGTAGTCAACGGCGCCGCGCTTCACGACAAGGCGGATATTGCCGCGGTTCTGGGCGGGTCTTTGGATCCGGAGCGTGCCGAAGGTACCGGCCTGATGAAAATGGCGCGGGCCGGGGCGCGGCAGGTAACCGAGTATTTTGAGCAGAGAGGCGATGCGTCCTCCGCCCGGAACTTGATTCCTGAAGACACGGGTGATGCTGAAAAAAATATAGTTGTATTCGCCGGCGGCCCCGAAACCCAGGTGCGGCGGGATGCGGATTTCAAGGTTCAGCGCGAACGTTTGCTGACCCAGGGTGGCATGGCCAGCGACAGCTTTATGGACCGCTGGGTAAGCCGGCATTTTTCCCGGCAGTTCACCCGGTTGTTGATCGATACGGCGGTGACGCCGAACCAGATCACTTGGATGCATATAGTGGCAGGAGTGGGTTCGGCCTGGTTTTTTTACCAGGGAACCTATGCCATGGTGGTGACCGGGGCGGTTCTGTTGATGATTTCGTCTTGGCTGGATGCCACCGATGGCGAGGTGGCGCGGCTCAGGTTTCAGCAATCCCGGTACGGAATGATCCTGGATATCATCGGCGACAACGTGGTTCACTGGGCGATCTTCCTGGGCATCGGATGGGGCGTGGCCCACATCACCGGCAACGAGATTTATATATATTGCGGTTTATTATCGGTTGTGGGGGCGGTGATCTCGTTCTGGCTGTTGGAGGCTTCGGTGTTCAAAAAGCGCGGCGGGGGGGACTACGAACCTTCCGGCTGGGAGGACGAGCTGGCCAACCGGGATTTTCTGTATTTCCTGTTTGTGATGGCTCTGGTGAATCAATTGGATATTTTCATCGCGATTACGGCGGTGGGATCCAATGTTTTCGCGGGATTTGTTTTTTATAAAAAACTGAAAAACTCCTGAAAGGATTCAGGAAATTTGGAATCAACCCTGAATATGTTTATCAGAATTTATGTCGCCTCCTAATCCATTAATTAAATTCATCGACCTCCTGGTTGAATCCAAGATGGAGAAAAAGGGGGGTACCTTGTTGATGGGCGAGGAATGCTCATTGCGTGCGGGGATTCCTGCCGAGGCCGAATGGGTGGAGGCGATCAAGAAAGGCCACCCCCAGGCATATGAGCATGCCAAAACCAAAGATCTCCGGCATTGTGCGGCGGAGTTGACGGCTTCCCAAAAGGCCGATTTATTCAGTTTTTATCTCCGCAAATCAAAAATCAGCTGGGCCCATTTGTGTGTGGCCATTCTTATCAAAGAAGGGTTTTTGAGCCGGGTGTATACCACTTGTCCGGATCCTCTTTTGGAGCGGGCCTGTACTCTGGTAGGAGAGTTTCCGACGGTTTACGACTGTACGGTCGGGACCATCACTAAACCGGATTTGATCCCTCCCAAGTCGATCGTCCACTTGAATGGGCAGATACTCGGCGCGACGCCCGGACCCCTCGAGGGCGTATTTTCCGGCGCCGGGCGGAACGGCCCCTGGCTGGTGCTGGGGTATCAGCCCGATCCCAAGGACCCGGTTTACGAACAAATCTCCTGGCTGGAAAACGTCAATAAAGGAATGCTTTGGGTTGTTTCAGGAAGCCAGCCTCCGGCCCGGTTTCTTCAGGACCAGATTTTCTCCAAGCCCGAAAACAATTACACTCAATTCGAGGATCCGGATTCCTTCCTGGTGTCGTTGATTCGTATGATGAAAATTGGATCTCCCGACCTGATTGGGTATCCGTTTACGTTTTTGGGTCAATGGCTGAACAAGGTTGCCCCATACCCCGCGCCGGGTCAAAAAGAGGGATTGGACATATCGGACATTCCTCTCAAGCAGACCAAGGCGGCTATTCAGCAATACGAAGGTCCCGAGCGGGGAAGTGGTATTGGAGATGACGAAGGTGCCGCCGGCGGGGTGGACGATCCCGACTTGCTGCAGGCGATACAAGCGGCGCGCACGGGTTTGATGGCCGGGAATCCGCAGAAGGTTATCGAGCAACATAAACAATTTGAAGAAACGCCTTCCGTTCAGTTGGGTCATCTCTTGAGCTGGGCGTATCAGACGGAAGGCGATACCGCTTTTGAGGAAGCCAATAAACTGTTTGGCCCCAAAGCATTGGAAAAATTAAAAGCCGCGCAGACCCCTTATGAAATGGCCCTCCAGATCAAAGCGGATTCCTACCAGACTTATTTCAAATTGGGCCGGCTGTTGGTCGAGCAGGCCAAAATACAAGCGAGTAATGATTCTTCCGGATTGCTGGAACAGGGAGCTCAACATTTTAAAAGCGCTCTCGAATTGAATCCGGATTTTTATGAAGCCGCTTACAGTTTTGGGATGGTGCTGACCGAATTGGCCGGAATGAAAACGGACCAGGAATCAGAAAAATTATATGATGCGGCCTCCAAACAATTTCAGGAGGGGCTCCGCATTCTCCCCAATCATCCGGACGCCGCTTATGGGGCCGGGCATGTGATGTTTATCCAGGGCCGCCGCAAAAAAGGCGCGGAAGCCATCCGGTTGTACAGCAAGGCCGTGGAAATGTTCAAAATAGCCTTGCAGGACAAGGCGAACCGAATGGAAGCTATTTTGGAAATGGGGCAATCGCTCTTTATTCTTTCCAAAACCAAAAAAGGGGACGACTCCGACCGTTTCCTGATGATGGCTGAAGAAAAGTTTCAGCAGGCCGTGCAAATCGATTCGTCGCATGCGGAAGCCCAGTTTGGTTGGGGCGATGTTCTTATGGAACGGGGGACATTAAAAAATGGCGAAACCGCCGAACGGCTGTTCAATAAAGCGTTCGAAAAATACCAGGAAGTTTTGAAACTCAAGCCGGATATGCCTCGGGTAAACTTCCGGTGGGCGGTAGGGCAGTACAATATGGCGAGGAAAAAATCCGGCCAGAAGGCTATCGATTTATTACAGAATGCGGTGGCGAATTTCAAAAAAGCCCTCGAGCGCAATCCCAAAAAACTTGAAATCCTCAATCGACTGGGGCGCGTGTACTGCGAACTGGGAAACCAGCACCAGGGGGCCAATGCCGAGACGTTGTACTCCCAGGCCGTGGAACATTTTCACCAGGTGCTCAAGCTGCAACCGAAAAACTTCGAGGCGCTCTCCCAGCTGGGAAGCATTTATTACCAGCTTTCCATGCATAAAGAAGGCCGGGAAGCGGAAGCACTGGTTCAATCTTCCATTGAAAAGTACCAGAATGCCCTGAAGATCAAGCCCGATTACAGTATGGCCATCATGTTGTGGGGGAATTCGCTATTCCGGCTGGCAACGCTCAAGTTGGACGGCACGGGAGAGGAACTGTTCAATAAAGCTGAAAAGAAATATGAGCAGGCCCTCAAAATTCATCCCAACGATGCCACGGCTCTCAGTAATTTCGGTTCCATCCTGTTGAAGCGGGCTAAAAAGGAAAAGGCGGATAAGGCGGTCGCTTTGCTGGATAAAGCGGTCGACTCCTTTCAGGCCGCCATTGATATTCAGGAAAACAATCCTGAAACCCTCAACATGATGGGGGAGGCGTTGATGGCTCAAGCTAAAAGCAAGCGGGGTATCGAGGCGCATCCCCTGCTGGCGGAAGCGAAAGGAGTTTTTCAGAAAGCCGAGGAATGCAAGGCCGGTTCCGGGTGTTACAACTTGTCGCGGCTCCAGGCTCAACTGGCCAATGAAACCGGGTGCCGTCAGTGGCTGGAGCGCTGTCAGGAACGCCATGTGCTTCCCGGAGCGGAAGAGCTCAACAAGGAAATTCTGTTTACCTCGGTGCGCGAATCCAAATGGTTCAAAAATCTCTTGACGGTTTCCGAACAGCCCGAGGAAAAGAAAGAGGAAACCGTTGAGAAGGAAATCGCCATGCCCGCCGATGGGGGTGAATCCTCCAAGCCCACCGGCAAAAAAACCAAACCCG
>CBDVDB010000201.1:0-4374 GCA_965372625.1 uncultured Nitrospinaceae bacterium | reverse complement strand
ATGCCGCCCTTTGAATCCATCATTATAGCAACACAAATCAGCACAATAAAAGGGAAAAACAGAATGAGAAGCGCCAGACTGACGAGGCAATCAAAAATGCGCTTCACGATCCGCCCTGACTGTTTTTGCGGGCTTGTGCCAGCAGGTTGACGATCTGGACCACCTTCTTCCGGTCCAGTTCGATTTGCTCCGGCGAACGCAGGAGCAGATACTCTTCACTCTCTCTCAGCTTTTCAATTTCATATTGCAGTTTACCGAAATTCGCCGATCCGCCGTCGAGCATCCCCCGGTGAAAGGTGCGCGACAGAATCACCGACGACGATCCCAGACGCAAATGTTCGCCCAGCACCATTTCGCCCGGCAATTGGCCTTCGCCGATGCGCGCGATACCGCCAAATCCGAACGGCAGTCCGGCGCTTTGGATGGTTTGGGCCATACGGCCGACCAATCCGTTGGCCAGCGGTTCGAAAATAAAATTCTGCTTGAGGCCGAGATGCAAATCGTTCAACCCGATATAAATTTCCGACAGGCCTTCAATCCGAACCAACTCATCCAGGCAATCCGCCGCTGCCGGAGTTTCCACCAGCGGAATAACCCCGGCCCGACCGTTCACCTGGTGACAAAAGTCCGCCAGCTCCTGCGCGGTATAAAACATGGGAAGCATGAGAAATTCGGGTTTGGAGTTTAACGCCTGTTCGATTTCTTCCCCGGTTCCGGCATGCGGTGGATTGAGGCGCACCAGCAGTTCCGAGTTGGGGATGGCGGCCCGCACTTTCGGAACGTCCGCCATGGAATGCGCGCTGATGACGGTATTCAGGTGGCCCTGGCGTTCCTGTTTGCCCATTATCTCAAGATCGACGAAAATACGGTCGACTCCGGCGCGCACCATGGACGCTGCGAGGTCCGGCTGGTTGGTGATCAACATCAGTTTAAGCATGCTTGCGTAATCCCAATCGGTGAAAAATAGTGTCCCGGTATCGCTTGATGACCAGAAACCCCCCGGCCAAAACCAGGAGCCCGGCCCCCACCGCCAGCCCCAGCGAACCCCAGAGCGGAACCTGAAACGTACGGGCGATCCAAATGAAAGGCAGCAGCAAGAGAAATCCTGTAACCATGATTTTCGTCATTTCCAGGAGTGTGGACCGGGTGATCAGGGATAACCCGTGACGGTGATGGATCAGACTGATCTGCACCGTTACCATCAACCAGTAAACGGCGACCAGCGCCATCATAATGCCGGGCAGTCCATTCCGCTGGAACAAAAACCAGGCCAGCGGCACAAATACAATAGCACCAACCAAACTGCAATAAAATGGAAGCTTGGTGTCCCGCTTGGCATTCGCCAGAGCCGTCATCAGCAAGAGCATTCCCTGTGCCGGCAGGGCCGTGATCCCGACTGCCACCAGCAGTGCAATATCCTGAACACCCTCCGCCGGCATGACTCCCCACTGAAAAGCCAGGCGAGTCAGGGGTTGACCGAAGCAGACAAATACCAGGACCACTGAATAGGCAATGATGGAGACCCAAAGGATGCCATCGGCCGCCAGTTGCTCGCCTTCTTCCGGGCGGTCCTGTGCAAAGCATTCGGCAAGTTTGGGAAAGAGCACCGTCGCCAATACGCCCAGGCAGACCCCCATGGGCAATTCGATCAGCTTGATGGCGTAATTGATGGCGGCAAACCCTCCCGGTCCCGCCAGCGACGACAGGGCGCGGGCGATCACGGGCAGGAGCAGGATCAGGCTTCCCGCGGCCAGGGCTTGCAGATAGCGCACCCGGAGACCCTTGGCAATGAGCCAGCCCCCCGACGGGACCCACCGCATGCCCTGGCTGGCCATGCGGATCAACTGCGAACCCCAGCGGAGCAGTCCGCCGATCAGAACGGCCCAGCCCAGTACCTTAAAATCTCCGGCGCCGGCCACAAAAAAAAACAGGGCGACCACCAGAGTTATATTAAATATGAACGTACCCAGAGCGGGAACGGCGAAATGGCCCCGGGATTGAAGATAACTCATCGTTACCCCGGCGAGGGCGGTCAGCGGCATCACCCACAAAATAATTTGGAGCAGAGACCCGGAATCCTGCACCGAAGCTGAATCAAAACCCGGCGCGAACAGACGGACCAAAGGCTCGGCATTCCAAATCAGCACCGCCACCAGCAAACAGAACCCGGCCCCGACCAGCAGGCTGGATTGCAGGAAGAGTTGATCGGCGGTTTCCGGGGTGGAACGTTTGAATTCCGGAATGAGGGCCGCCGCCAATGCCCCTCCCATCAGGATGCTGATTAAAAAATCCGGCAGCGTCAGGGAAAATAAAATGACGTCCGCGTCCCGGCTGACGCCGAATTGGGAGGCCACGGCCACTTCTCTCAGAAACCCGGCCAGGCGGCCCAGCAGAATGCCTCCGGAAACCAGCAAACCGGCAGAAACCAAGTGGCGTAATACGGATTTGGAACTCATAAAGTTCGGAAGAGGTAAAGGTGCAACGCAGTGACCCAGGAATCCGCCAAAATTCTAACACAATGGAAATGACATTAAAACAAGGGGGATTCCCGCGCCCTGGGCGCAAATCATTTGCTTAACAGGGGCTTATAAGATATATTTTAAAATGTGGCGAAAATTCGTTTAAATGCCGGATGCGGTTCACCCTTCGGCGCCGCGGGGGGCAATTCGAGTTTTTGTGATGCTTTAATCAGAATTCATCTAACCTCAATCCAATCGATTCAGGAACATCCATGGCCGCCTTCAGGTTCAAGCTGAGATGGTTTACCCTGCTCGTCCTGGACCTGGGTATCAGCGTCCTGACGATGTACCTGGCCTTCCTTTTACGCTTCGACGGTTCCATACCTGAGGGCCAACTATCCGTATTTTATAATCTCCTGCCTTTCCTGGTGGTGTGCCGGCTGCCGACTTTTCTCTATTTCGGTCTGAATTCGAGGTTTTGGGAATACTCCAGCCTGGAAGATTTGTTGCAGATTGTGAAAGCCGTGATCGTGGGTTCGATGTTGATCCTGTTTGCAACCTTCATGTTCAATCGGGCGGCGATGGTGCCCCGGTCGGTGTTGTTTGTCGACATGTTTGCTCTCATTCTGATGCTGGGTGGGATGCGATTGGTCTGGCGCCTGATCAAGGAGCGGGAATACCAGGTCCCCAAAGGCGAGGCCAAACAACGGATTCCGGTATTGATCATGGGGGCCGGTTATACCGGCATGCACCTGTTCCGGCACCTGCGCAGTTTTTCCAACCGCTACTGGGTGATGGGGTTTATCGATAGCGATCCAAAAAAGATCAACAACCGCATCCTGGGAGTCAAAGTGTTGGGAATGTTGGAGGACATTCCTGAACTCACCGAGGAGTTGAATATTCAAGAAGTGTTGATCGCCATCAGCAACATCGATGGCGAGGGTCTCAGCCGGATCGTCGAGACCTGCCGGTCCTGCAACGTCAAGTGCAAGACGGTGTCCTCCATATTTGACCTGTCCACTCAGCAAGCGCACATCTCCAAAATCCGCAATATCGAAATCACCGACCTGTTGGGACGTGAGCCGGTGAGACTGGATTTGTCGCTGATCAAAAAACTGGTGATGGGCAAGCGGGTTCTGGTGACCGGCGCCGGCGGCTCCATCGGCTCCGAGTTGTGCCGCCAGCTTCTCGAGCACGAACCGGAAGCCATGACCATGATCGACTGGGGTGAGAATTATCTTCACGATCTTAACGTGGAACTGACGAGCCGGCCCTCCGGCACGCAACGGCATTTTTATTTTGGTTCGGTGACGCATGCCCCGAAAATGGAAGCGATTTTCGCCCGGCACCAGCCCCATCTGGTTTTTCATGCCGCCGCCCACAAACACGTCCCCCTGATGGAAACCAATGTGGAGGAGGCGATTTTCAATAATGTGCTGGGAACCCAACTGACGGCTGATATGGCTGATAAATATAAGGTCGAAAAGTTTATTCTGGTGTCGACCGACAAGGTGGTCAGGCCGACCAGCGTGATGGGCATGACCAAAAAGATCGCGGAAAAGTATATTCAGTATAAAGGATGCCGTTCGGCGAGTCAGTTCATGACCGTACGGTTTGGCAATGTGCTCGGCAGCAACGGCAGCGTGGTGCCGCTGTTCCACCAACAGATCAAAAACGGCGGACCGGTGACCGTGACTCATCCGGATATGGAGCGTTATTTTATGCTGATACCGGAAGCGGTCCAGTTGATCCTGCAGGCCGCGGCTCTGGGGGAGGGGCGGGAGATATTTTTGCTGGATATGGGTAAACCGGTGAAGCTGATGGATTTGGCGGAAAAAATGATCCGGCTGTTGGGATATTCACCGCACGAGAACATGGAAATTAAAATCACCGGAATTCGGCCGGGAGAAAAACT
>CBDVDB010000200.1:0-4382 GCA_965372625.1 uncultured Nitrospinaceae bacterium | reverse complement strand
CCCAGCGCCTGGGAGAGGATTTCATTGGTCAGCATAGCGTCTTTTTTCCCCTGGCGGAAGGTTTGGCCGTCCTTCAGATAAAGCACATGAGTGATGGCGGGGAGAATTTCCTCGATGTGGTGCGTGACGTAAATCAACTGGGTTTTTCCGGTCAGTTTCTGCAGGGTGGCGAGGAAGCGTTCGCGGGTGGGGATGTCGAGTCCGCCGCAGGGTTCGTCGAGCACCAGCAGGGTGGGGCGGTGGACCAGCGCCCGCGCCAGCAGGACCCGCCGGGCTTCGCCGTAGGACAGGCTGCGGAATGCCTTATGGCCCAGGTGTTCGATTTCCATCAGGTGCAGGCAGGCTTCGGCGCGTTGCTTTTGCCGGGCGCTCACTTTCTGCCACAAACCGATGCTGGAGAAGAAGCCGGATTCCACCACCGCCAGTCCGGTGACGTTCTGATCGTAGTTTTCCTGATATTCGGCGGAGACGTAGCCGACTTTCTCGCGGATGTCCGCCAGTCCGTTCCATTGCCGACTGCCGAACCAGTGCACTTCGCCGCCATCAATGGGCAACAATTCGCCGAAGATCAGTTTCAACAGGGTGGTTTTGCCGGAGCCGTTGTTGCCGACCAGCGCCCAGTTTTCGCCGGGGCGGACGGTCCAGTCGATGGCCTTCAGGACGGGCGTGTCTTTCAAAAAGACGGTGGCGTTTTTGATCTGGACCAGAAAGGTGTTCATAAAAACATCCGCTTGCGGGCGTCAGGTAATGTGATCCAAGGCGCCGTTTAAGAGTTCCACCATCACTTGGTCGCCATAGAATTGAATGATGTTGACGGCGGCGAAATTCTGGCTGATACGAAACAGATTGGCGATGGGGAACCCGAGCAGGTGGGCGAGGATGGCGCGGTTGACCCCGCCATGGCACACGAAGGCGATGGTTTCCTCCGGATGGTTGGCGGCGAGTTCCATGAATTTCGGGACGGCCCGGTCATGCAGTTCCTGAAAAGTCTCCCCGCCATCGGCGCGGAACAATTCGGTTTGCTTGAGGCGTTTTTCCATTTCGCCGGGGAATTGTTCACTGAGTTCGGCCAGGCTTTTCCCCTCCCATTTGCCGAAGGATAATTCGCGCAGTTCGGGGAAAGTGACCGGTTCCAGGCCGTGCGGTTCGGCGATCAGGCGGGCTCCGTTGTGGGTCCGCTGGAGGTCGCTGGAGTACACCGCGCGGATGGGTTGGTCCCGCAAGGCTTCGGAAATTTTGCGGAATTGCTCCAGGCCGTGTTCGGACAGGGCGACGTCGAAATGGCCGTTCATGCAGATCTGGTCCGCGTTGGCGGTTTCGCCGTGGCGGAACAGAAAGACGCGGCACCCGGGTTCTCCCTTGAATGCCCGGGACCGGGTATCAGAAGGTGTGGTAGTGGCAGACACGAGGCTATGAATCAGGCATTAAAAAAGATGGCAAGCGCTCAGGACTTGCCATCTCTTGGAATGCAGAAAATAAGGTTAAACCAAATCCGGTTAATGGCCGGCTCAACTGCCGGAACTGGCCCACAGGTAGAAGAAATCAAGTCCCTGGACCTCCATCAGAGCCCAGTCCACCAAAAAGAAATAACCGAACATGACGACCAATGCGATTATAAAATGAATAACGGATTTTGTGGTAACAAACGGTCTAGTTTCATCTTGAATCTCAGACATGAATTATCGATCTCCCCTCTCTAGGTTGAAAATTGTGGTCGGATCCCAGGTTACCGCCAAACCGATGCGAACCAGTAGAAGAAATACAGACAGCCAATCACGGTACCGAGATAAATCCAAGGTCCGGCTTTTTCCTTAAATTTTTCTAAATCCATGCGGGTTTTCCTTTTCTGATTGTGTGAATGATTTAATTGTTTTACCCTTGACAATATTAAAGACGGGATGATAACTTAACTCACCCGTTTGTTAATTTAATGAGGACCCTATGGCCAGCAAAGACGGAAAAATTTTCGACACGATTGTTTTCATCGGTTTGGGAGTCAATGCTCTGACCGCCACCTACCTGCTTCTAATGTACTTTGAAGTCATTTAATCCGGCACAATCTACCATATTGCTTTTTTAAGTCAAGGGTAAAAAAACCCTCCCTTTCCCTGAAGAATCCCTGAAACTCCCTAAATTATAAGCCCTTTCCGGGTCACCCGGCGGCGACCTTCAGCGGGTAAATAACGTACAGCATCAAATACGTGGCGGTGCTGGTGACCAGCAGCAGGGCGAACAGAACCATGGTCCCCCGGCCCAGAATGCGGTGGCGGCGGGCTCCGTCCGGGAGCCATTTTTCGATCAATTTTTCCAGGCCGACCACCCCCGCGATGGTCAGAAATATAAGAAAATAAGCGAGTTGCGACTTCCAGGACTTGCCCGCGATCAGGCAGAGAATCTCCACCACCCCCCACAATCCCAGCGTCCACAGCCAGATTCGGATGAATTTTTTGGGATCGACCTTCAGTTCCCCGGACCGGAGCACATAATCCTTGCCGGTTCTGTCACAGGCCCGGAAGCCCTCCCAAATCATGTAGGGAGTCAGGATCAGCGCGAGCGTAACCAGGACCAGATGAGTGGTGAGGATGGGGATAAAAACGGAGTCGTAAACTTCCTGCGGGCCGCCGAACCCTTCCTTGCCCTCCAGCGAGAGCACCCCGAGCGAACGGGCGTAATAATACGCCACAAAATAGACCACCATGGAGACCGCGGAGACGAAGATGAGTTTGTGGTGGCGGGTGCCCCGGCCCGTTTTCGCCAGATACCAGGCCACCAGGAACAGGACGGTGAAGATCACCGCGAGGAGATAGCTCAGGTCCGCCCCCCAAGTCCCCGATGGGACCAGAAACCCCGGTTTTTTTAAAAGTTCCTGCATGATGGGTCACCCCCCGGTTGGAGGAAGAAAGAGATCAGGTCTGGTTTTTTCCCAGGATCAGGGTGCCGCCATAAAAGAAGGAGGCTCCGGCGACGGTTCCCCAAAGCAGGGGTTCCATACCCATTTGAGTGAAAAACATCAGGACTACATAGGTCAGCGCTCCCAGACCTACGATCTGCATGGCTCTTCCCAGAAAATAACGGAACGGGTTCATGGCTCAATTAATATGATTATTTGCCACGGATTTTCTTGTTGGCTTCAATCAGGTTCAGGACATGGTTCCGGCAGAATTCTTGAATCTTCTCTTTGACCATGAGCAGCGCTATTTTCCCGGGAGTGGTGAATCCACCGGGAATATCCGGCAAAGGTTCTTTGGCCGTGCCCTCTGTATAGCTTTGGGACCGTTTTAAAATTTCCTTGTTGTCATAGAGGTCTTCCAGGGGATAACTGTAATGGAGCTTGACGTATTCCCTTTCCTTTTCAGTTTCCTTTTTGGAATCCCAGACGATATTTTCCATTTCAACGGAATTGGGTTTTTTCTTTTGGGCGTTGGCGATTTTTTTGATTGCCTTGAAATAGGACTTCATATCTTTTTCAGTGGGGAGCTCGTCCTGCGGAATCTTGGAGCTGATTTCAAATTCCAGGCTGTTGTCCTTTAACACCGGCCGGCTGATTTCATAGGTGATGTTGTTGTGATGGAACCGGCGCCCTTTTTTAGGTTTGTATTTGTTCTGCAACTCTTCAATCAAATGACTCAACCCTTCACCCGCATATTGGTTAAACATAATTCCTTTTAAACTTGCCATAAAAGTCGCTCCTGAATCTGTTCTCGGTTGTGCTGAAAATGAATATTGAAAAATGGGGTCCGGCCGGGACGCCCAATGAGTGGCCTGCCTGTCAAACAGTGAAACTTACCATACCCGCCCTGAAGGTTCATCTTTTGTTTTCAGGAGGTCACGATTAAAGAAGAGAATTTCCCTGCTGGAATCCGGGCTGGATCGCTGAAATCCTTCTAAGAGCCTGAAATATCAGGATTTGTGGCGACAGTGGTGGGCGAGAACGAGCCGCTGTTGATTTTCAGAAAGCTCTTGGTGCCCTCCTCCTGATACACATATTTCATCTCGATACAGCCCGGCTGTTTGTCCGCACAGTAGAAACTCGTGAACAGGATTTTGGTGTATTTTCCGTCGGAGGTGCGCATGACATAAATATTCTTCCGCGCGGTCAGCTTATGGGTGATGTAATTATATTTGTACCATTGCATCAGAACCGGACTCTCCGTTTGCGTGCGCGTGGCTTTATCCACAATAAAATCCCTGTTGAGGGGAACGTTTTCCACCGCGTCGAAGGAAACTTCCCCCAGGTCCATCAGGCCCGCTTTTCCGAATTTGTTGGTGGCGCCCCCGTTGGAAATGATCTTCCCCCGGCGGAAGGCGAGATCCCATTCCAGGGAAGAGGCATCGTGGATTTTCACCTGCTCGCCGCGCGAGAAATCGAAATAGGCCCATTC
>CBDVDB010000199.1:0-4433 GCA_965372625.1 uncultured Nitrospinaceae bacterium | reverse complement strand
TAAATTTATATCATAAGTCATGGATTTTCAACAATTTTTGGGGTTATTCCCACTTTTTTACGTTTTTTTTTGGGCGTCAACCAGGGACATTCCACTCGATTTCAAAAATCTGTATAAGTTACTATAAAAAAAAGGATTATAAATTTTCTGTCAGGGGATTTTGCGTTTAAAAACAGCAAAATATGCAGAATTCGGGGCTGGAACTTATAAAATTATGAAAAACAAATTGCCTATGCACCTTAAAAAAGGTGATATTTTCTGGTTTTTGCCGCTTTTTTCAAAAATTCCTGAAAAGAACCCCTCTCAAGCGGGAAAGAATTGTATATATATAATGTAGTTTTTTTTCGAAAATGGCTTTGGAAACCTTAATATTTGGTTTTTGGTCCTTTCACGGCCTCTCATTTGAAGTTATAATCCCCCTTTTTCGAAGCCATGAAAACAAAAAGAACAGCCATTTATCCGGGAACTTTTGATCCCATTACCTTCGGCCATCTGGATATCATGAACCGGGCCCTGGGCCTGTGCGACCGGCTGATTGTGGCGGTCGCCCTTAATCCCAAAAAGAATCCGGCATTTTCCAGTGAAGACCGGGTACGGTTCATCCATGAATCCGTCAAGCAACTGGAAGGGATTGAAGTGTTTCCATTTGATACTCTGCTAACGGATTTCGCCGCGTCCCATAAGGCCAACATCATTATTAAAGGTTTGCGGGCGGTTACGGATTTTGAATACGAACTGCAAATGGGACTGATGAACCGCAACTTGAACGATAGTCTGGAAACAGTTTTTTTGATTCCCAGTCAGGAGTATTCGTTTCTCAGCTCCAGTTTTGTAAAAGAGATCGCCAAGCACGGCGGCGACGTCAGCAAAATGGTTCCAAAATGTGTCCTGAAGGAATTCTCCAAAATCATCTAATGAAGTTTTCGCAACGCATTCAAAACATCCAACCGTCCATGACGCTGGCCGTTTCCGCCAAGGCCCAGGCTTTAAAAGAGCAGGGGATAGATGTCATCGGCTTTGGCGCCGGTGAGCCGGACTTTGCCACTCCGGAAAATATCAAGCAGGCGGCCATCAACGCGATTCAAAATAACGATACGCATTACACCATCGTCAGCGGTACTCATGAGCTGAAGGACGCCATCATAAAAAAGTTTGAGCTCGATAACGGATTGGCCTACGAACGCCAGCAGATTGTGGTTTCCTGCGGAGCCAAGCATTCCTTTTACAACCTGGCGCAGGTGCTGTGGGATGACGGGGACGAAATCATTATTCCCGCTCCTTACTGGGTGTCGTATCCGGATATGGTGGTACTGGCCAACGCCAAACCCGTTATCCTGAATACCGATGAGTCGTCTGAATTTAAAATCACCGCAGAGCAACTGCAAAAAGCCATCACTCCCAAAACGCGCGCGCTGGTGTTGAACAGTCCTTCCAATCCTACCGGATCGGCTTATACCCGGCAGGAATTGGAGGCGCTGGCGGAAGTGGTTTTAAAGAACCGGCTGTTGGTGATCTCCGATGAGATTTATGAAAAAATCGTGTTCGACGGTTTCGAACATTTAAGTATCGCTTCCTTAAGCGATGAATTAAAGCGCAGCACGGTAATCATCAACGGCGCTTCCAAATGTTTTGCGATGACCGGCTGGCGCATCGGCTACCTGGCGGCAGAGGAGGAGATCGCCGCCGCCGTAACCAAACTGCAGGGGCAATCCACTTCCAATCCCACCTCCATCGCGCAGGCGGCCTGCGTAGAAGCCTTGACCGGCCAGAAGACTCCCGGAGAGATTAAGAAAATGGTTGCCGAGTTCAAAAAACGCCGGGATATCTTAATGGACCGCTTCGCGAAAATTGAAGGCATCACCTGTCATAAACCCGTCGGTTCTTTTTATACCTTCCCGGATTTCTCCGGATTGTTCGGCAAACAATGGAACGGCAAAACCTTAAAAGGGTCGCTCGACATCGCGGAGTTTCTGATCGAAGAAGCCAAAGTCGCGCTGGTGCCCGGCATCGCCTTCGGCGCCGATAGCAACCTGCGCCTGTCCTTCGCCACTTCCATGGAAAATATTACCGAAGGACTGAACCGGATTGAATCCGCATTGAAATCACTTCCCGCCTGATGCCAACTGCACGGCTTTCCCGAGGCGGTTGCTTCCGTTTGTTTTTTAAGGGATAATTCTTGAGAGAAGGGAGGGTGGCAACGGCGGGGCGGCCGAAGCGTCAGGCGTTGGCTTTGGAGGCGGCGGATTTGGCACCGTTACCCGATTGCTCCACCAGACTTTCCTTATAGGTCAGGAGCAGAGCATCGATTTTGGGCCGGCACCGCTTGGCTTTGCAATCACCGGTGCCTACGCGGATGGCCCGCCTGAGGGCCGCAAAAGACAAACTGCCTTCCCGGATGGCTTTCATGATCGTGCCGCCGGTCACGCTCCGGCAGATACACACTTTCTTGAAGTTGTTGATCGCTTGTTGCTGAGTATTCAACGGATCTTTCCTTATTATATAGAAAACTTGCCTGCAACTTATACTATATCGAACCGAAGGAAAATCACCTAACACTATTCCCTGCCTCTTATGAAGGATTACCTGAAAGCAATTTTAAGCGGCCTGCTGCTGGCTTTTGCCTTCCCCAAATTCAACCTGGAATTTCTGGCATGGTTCGCTCTTATCCCATTGCTTTTCGCCATTTATGCCGGAAATGCCCGACGAGCCCTGGCCCTGGGTTTTACCACCGGACTGGTTTTTTACTTCATCACTTTGAGTTGGGTGACCAACACTCTTATCAATTACGGAAACATCCCCACGGTGGTGAGCTGGCTGATCCTCACCCTGCTGGTGGCCTATTTGAGTTTATACCTGGGTCTGTTCGCCTGGCTGATCAACCGGTTCAGCAAGGGCAATCCGGTTTACCTGTTCCTGTTGGCGCCGGTCACCTGGACGGCGTTGGAATATCTTCGGTCCACTCATTCCGTTTACGGGTTTTCCTGGCAGGGGCTGGGCTATTCCCAGTTCCAATCGCTCCCGGTCATCCAAATGGCGTCCATCACCGGGGTATACGGCATCAGCGCGTTGATCGTTCTGGTGAATGCCGGGATGTTCGTCATGCTCCATCCCGCTTTTTCCAAATACCCCGCCTGGCAGAAATACCGGCATCGGATCGGCGCGTCTACATTGTTCCTGTTATTGCTGTGCGTGGGTTACGGATGGTCGGTTCTTGTTTCGGGGCCGGCATCCAACTCCAAAGCAGTGCGGGTGGGTCTCATTCAGGGCAACATCCCGCAACAAATGAAATGGGACCCGGCGTACCGCAATGAAGTGCTGCGGCGTTACCAGGACCTTACGCTCGAAGCCGCGGCATTCAGGCCCGACCTGATGGTGTGGCCGGAAGCGGTCACCCCTTTTTACTTCGGCAAGGAAGCCGCGGGCACCGCCTTTGTTCTGGATGTGGTCCGCGCCTCCAAAACCCCTTTACTGCTCGGCAGTCCGGCCATCGAAAAAAGAATAAATTCCTCTGCCTCCATGAATCCGGTTTCTACCCTTCTATATAACAGCGCCTATCTGGTTTCCGCCGACGGCGAGCCTCGGGGACGCTACGATAAAATCCACCTGGTGCCGTTCGGCGAATTCGTGCCTCTCCGCTCCCTGTTATTTTTCATCGACAAGCTGGTGGTGGGCGTGGGTGATTTCCAAAGCGGCCGGGAACCGAAACTGTTCACCCTGGGGGACCATCGTTTTGCGGTGTCCATATGTTTCGAAATTATATTTCCCGATCTGGTGCGGCAACCCGTGAAACAGGGAGCAGGCTATCTGGTCAATATCACCAACGACGCCTGGTTCGGCAAAAGCGCCGCTTCCTATCAACACATGAGCATGGTTGCCATGAGGGCTGTCGAAAACCGTGTACCCATTGTACGCGCCGCCAATACCGGAATATCGGGCACCATCGACGCTTACGGCCGGATCGTCGACGCCACCGAAATCTTCGAGGCCGACTGGGTCATCGCCCGCATCCAGCCGAACCGCTCAACGCCCGGATTTTATTCCACCTATGGTGACCTCTTCAGCCAGATGTGTCTGGCGCTGTTGCCGGTGCTGGCGTTTATGGGTAGCCGGTCGCGGTCCCCCAGCACGTTTGGGTGGCTGTGAGTCACTGCTGAAATCATTTCGCGGGTTGGGATGCCTTACTTTCCGGTTGCAGGATTTAAGCAGTTTGTTCAGAATATTGAACAGCCGCTAAGGAGGATATGAATATGAACGCAAGTGAAACCCCGCGCCCGCCAAAACGCCCGGTGGTTTATAAAAGTAAAAAGCAGATCAAGGAAGCATGGGCCAAGCTGGATCTTCCTGATCTTGAAGACGACTCAACACCCACCGAAGAACACTCCGCCCTCGACGAACTTTACCAGGACGATATCCACGGCCTGGGTAACGAATAA
>CBDVDB010000198.1:0-4464 GCA_965372625.1 uncultured Nitrospinaceae bacterium | reverse complement strand
CAGCCGGACCTGATTCTTCTCGACGTCAACATGCCGGGTATCGACGGCTTTGAAACCTGCCACAAACTGAAATCCAGGGAAGCCACCCGGAACATCCCCGTTATTTTCATCACCGCCCGGACGGAACCCGAAGACGTGATCCAGGGGTTCAACGAAGGCGGGGTGGACTACATCACCAAACCGTTCAACCACAGTGAAGTGATCGCGCGCGTTCAGACCCATCTGAAAATCCAGCAATTGATCAGACAACTGGAATCGAGAAACGATCAATTGAAAGAACTCAATGAACTTAAAAATAAATTTTTGGGGATGGCGTCACATGACATGCGGAATTCCCTGAGCGCTATTAAAGGATACTCCCAAATTCTTATAGAGGATTTGGAGGAACTGCCCGAAGAAACCAAAGACCGGTTTCTCAACTTTATCTTTAAAAGCAGTGAGAATATGTTCAGGATGGTCAACGAACTGCTGGATGTCTCCGTCATCGAAAGTGGAAGGCTTAAACTGGATCTTCATCCCGCCTCATTACAAAATCTGGCCAACCATCACATCATGATCAATCGGTTCTTTGCGGATAAAAAAAACATCTGGCTCCACTCCGACCTCTTGGATGTTTCCCAATGTCAAATGGATTCAAATAAAATCGGCCAAGTGATCGACAATCTGCTCAGCAATGCCATTAAGTTTTCCGAGTCGGGGAAAAATATTTTTGTCAGTCTGGAAGAACAGAAAGGAAAACTGGTTTTCAGTGTCAAGGATGAAGGGCCCGGTATTTCCGAAGACGACCAGGCCAAATTGTTTCAACATTTTCAGAAGCTGTCCGCCCGCCCCACTGCCGGGGAATCCAGCTCGGGATTGGGACTGGCTATTTCCAAGAAAATGATTGAGGCGCATAAGGGCCGCCTGACCGTGACCAGCCAATTGGGCTCGGGCTCGACATTCTCCTTTGAAATTCCTTTAAAATGAATGGACACCCCTATATATAAATTTACCCCTCACCGTCATTCCTGGGTGAGACTCCGGCGTTATTAAAAGTCGCCATCTCTGAATAAATTTTAACGCCGGCTTCCAGCAAGCTCATACCAATCACCGCTCCCGTTCCCTCCCCCAGCCGCATTTCAAAATCGAACAAAGGTTTCTGGTGGATCTGATCGAACAGTACCTCATGAGCCGGCTCTTGGGAACGGTGCGACATAAACATATAATCGCCGACAGCCGGATTCATCCGATGAGCCATCAACGCCGCCGCTCCCGAAATCACCCCATCGATCACCACAGGAGTGCGAGCCGCCGCGCTTCCCAAAATAAATCCGCAGAGTCCGGCGATCTCAAAACCGCCGACTTTGGAAAGCACATCCAACGGATCGTCGGGGTCGGGCCGGTTAATCTCCAGAGCTTTTTCCACCACCTGAATTTTCTTCAGCAGAGCGGTATCGCCGATTCCGGTTCCTCTCCCGGTAATCTCCTTTGCCGGATGCTGGGTCAAAGCCGCTATGATGGCGACACTGGCGGTGGTGTTGGCAATCCCCATGTCTCCCGTTCCGAGGATATCGACTCCCTTGTCCGCGGCCTCTTGCGCCAGGTCCATCCCCACCTGCACGGCCTCCTCGGCTTGCGGGCGCGTCATGCTGGGGCCAAGCGAACAATCGCCGGTGCCCTCGCCTATTTTTCGATGAATCAGTCCAGGGAGATCGCCGAAGTTGTAATTGACTCCCATATCGACCACCCTCACCTCGGCGCCGAAATGGCTGGCCAGCACGTTGATGGCCGCTCCCCCGTTTAAAAAATTGAGCACCATCTGCGGCGTCACCTCCGCCGGAAACGCGCTGACTCCCTGCCGGGCAACCCCATGATCCGCCGCAAACACATACACCGTCTTGCTCCGCACTTTGGGTGAATCCAGCCCCTTGATGGCCGCGTAACGGCGGCCTAACTCCTCCAGACGGCCCAGACTGCCCGGCGGCTTGGTCAATGAGTCCAGATGGTCTTGAGCTCGTTTTAAATTTTCCGTGGACACCGGAACAATATTTTTTGTGATTTGTTTAAAATTGGACCTCACGCTTCATACCTCAAATGGGTATTCGTTCACCCGTCTTGCTCCGGTTGATTTCCCCAGAAATCATAAAATATCAATTCATCCACAGGAATCCTTTCAGCCCAACCTGCTTTTTCGAGCATAGGCCGATCCAGAAATTTTTCGGGATAGCCGAGACAAAGATAAGCAACCGGGAGAATATGCTTCGGAATTTTTAAATCCTCTTTGAGTTGATTCATATTAAGGATGCTAACCCAACCAACACCCAAACCTTCCACCCGTGCGGCCAACCAGAGATTTTGGATGGCGCAACAGGTGCTGAACACATCCGTTTCCGGTACGGTATCCCGACCCAAAACATGGGGACCCCATCGCGAAGAATCACATGTAACACAAATATTGATGGGGCATTCCAAAATCCCTTCCAACTTTAAAGAATCATATAAATTTCTTTCCTCACCGGAAAACCGCTCCGCCGCTTGTTTGTTCGCCGAAAGAAAATTCTGACACACATCATTTCTAATTTTCCTGTCCTGAATAATCAAAAAGTTCCAAGGTTGCATGAACCCAACCGATCCGGCATGATGGGCTGCATTTAAAACCCTTGCCAATACATCTTTCGGGACCGGGTCAGGCAGAAATTCACGCACGTCCCGCCTCTTATAAATCGCGTCATACAATCCCTCTTTCTTTACATCTGAAAATTGATGATTGAATTTATGCGTAGAGTCCATTTCAGGTTCCAGCCCCCGGCTTAATCATTACAGGAATCCCGGAAACCATGTGGATGACTTCATCACAGTGCTCCGCAATTCGTTGATTGACTTCACCCGCAATATCTCTGAAATCCCGGGCGAGTTTATTTTCCGGAACGATGCCCGCACCCACCTCATTGGTCACAAAGATGAGTTGGCAGTGCATGTTATCGCCTTGATCGATCAATTGACGCGCTTCATCCAAAATAAATTCCTGAGTACAATCCCGGATCAGCATATTGCTGATCCATAAAGTCAGGCAATCCAGAATCAAAACTCCAATACGGCACTCAAGTTGTTTGAAAACCTTTAAAAGTTCCCTCGGTTCTTCAAAAGTTTCCCAGGCCTCTCCCCTTTCGCGCTTATGTTTTGCGATGCGCTCTGCCATTTCCGAATCCAATGCTTCGGCGGTAGCCACGTACAATTTTTCTCCGGAAATTTCCCCGGCCATTGCCAACGCATGGCGGCTTTTCCCGCTTCGGCACCCACCCGTAATTAAAATTTTTCTACCCATAAACTCAACCTTTCAAACCATTGAATGGCAGACCCAGCCACCGAGTACCAGGAAAAAAGTTTCCATGATTTCCGTTAACGCCCCAAAAGTATCCCCGGTCATACCCCCCAAACGATACCGAAAAAATGCCAGCAGGGAAACATTGATGATTATAAACGCCCCTAAAACGGCGAGACCCACAGGAACACTCACCCAGAACGGTAAAACCAACGGAATCAAACAAAATGTCAGAACCTGGTATTTTCCTTTTTGGTATAACGCCCTTCCGACCCCTCCGGTTTCTCTGGCGTCATTCATAAAAACCAGGCCGACCACCTGCGCGGAACGTGCCAGGGCGGGAGCCGCCAGAAACCAGAGCCAACAGTGTTGGATATCCAAAGCCCGTATCCCGGCATATTTAAACCCCAGGCAAAAGATCAGGGCCAGAACCCCCATGACACCGGTCCGGGGATCTTTCATAATCTGTAATGCTTTTGCCGGGTCGTGGTGAAAGTAAAGCGCATCAGCCGAATCCGCCAGTCCGTCCAGGTGCAATCCTCCGGTTATGAGCGCAAGAAAAGCGACATCCACCAGAACCCTGAGTTCGTCATATAAAAATAACGATCCCAGCCAATCGACCCCAGCGAGCACGCCGCCGATCAGGACTCCGACCACAGGAAAATACAGAATGGACGCGCCATCCGGTGGGCCTGCATACCGGCCCGAGGGGATAACTGTCAAAAAGGAAAGCGCCGAAACAAAATTCCGCATGAGATACGCTTTTTAATGGCTTCGGCGGATTGAGGAATAGCGATGAATGGAGCGAATACTCAGAATCGGGTACAAAAAAACCCCGACCCGCAGGAGGGGGTGTTCCAGAACCCGCAACCTCTCAGTCCGCGAAGAGTTGATAACAAATTTTCGGCCAGGTCTTCTGGCTTCCGGATCGTCCTACTTCCCGCACCTTCCCATTTGTTAATCAAACAGTGGTCTTCGCGGGTTTCGTTCCCGGTCACAGCGGCGGGTCCGCGACGGTTTCGCACCGTCTTCCCTTTACCGAAAAACTTTAATTTCCTTTGAGCATACTGAAACCTCGGGGGATGTCAATTTTTTTCTGGAAGAAACGAAATCCATTCCCGTTATTGCTGTTAGCGCCAATGCGATGGAGCATGATATTAAAA
>CBDVDB010000197.1:0-4466 GCA_965372625.1 uncultured Nitrospinaceae bacterium | reverse complement strand
CTTCATTATAATTCGACCGCAAAAAACGGCTCCAAGGATGGTGTGAACGATTTTAAAATAAGGGTTTGTTGGGAAGTATATAATAGGAGAGCAAAATTAAACAAACTTAAAAGTAACTTTTTTCAGGAGATTTTAGATAGGCATTACTTTGGCTTTTCCGGCGGCCGGGGTTTGCGGGAACCGCTCAGTTCTTTTTTCGCCCCGGGGGCATTCGGTTTTTTGGAATCATGAAAAATCTTCTGCTTTTTCAAGTCCTTCCAGTCATCGGCGGCTTTTTTCTTTTTCTGGTAGTTTTCCCGCTCCGGGAAATAATTTATTTCATCGATCATAAACTCAACCTCGGCTGGCATCCATGCTCATGAATGGCTGTTCTAACGGACCATTTTGCCAGATTTCCCCGGATTATATGAAAAAATCCCTGAAAATGTAAAAAATACCTCTCGGATCGATTTTTCCCTACCCCCATTGCAGGAATTTGCTCTTATACTATTGTAATGTATCATGTGTGAATGGTTAACCCGTCCTCCCATTCCGGCCCGCACGCTGATCCCGTTTTCGTTGAAAATATTGGGCCTCGGGATTCCGGATCGAACGCGGGCTGAACCGTCAAGCCCATTTGACAATACGAACATTCTGACCGATCATTTGGGTTACGATCAGGATGCATTTTTCAAACTATCGCATCTGGTGATGGATACCCGCAACGCTCGCGCCAAAATGAAATCGGTTGAAATAAAACAGAACCCGAACATGTCAAAATAAATTCATCAACCTCCCGATAGCCCATTTGGCCGGGAACTTCTTTTTCCAAGGAACCCATGCAATTTTTGCTGCACCATAATGTCATTATCCATTCCGTCGCCAGCGGCGATCATGAAATTTTAAAGCAATGCCGTGAGACCGAATCCGCCGGTTGGGTTTTGTCCAACTCTCTGGCTACCATCCACTCCCATTTAAGCATGACCATGGATACCACCGCCGCTTATACCGTCATGAGAAAAGGTTTGGAGGGAATCTCCGTGGCCTCCCTTACCGGAACGGACATGATCGATACACCGCTCTCCTCCCGGCTGGATTATCTCGACTCGCTGGCCATACGTACCGTGGATGTATTTAAACTGGATGGCATCATTACCCTGAAACCGGAAATTTTTTCCGACTCCAGGGTAAAGGCATTTCCTCCGTATGAATTGGAGCAGGTGTTGAAAGAGGGAATCGAAAATATCGACAGCGTGCCCTTGCTGGACATCCCCGCGACCTATCCGCAAATGTGGAACGATGTGGAGCATGAAATGTTCAAGGTCGTTCGGTCGGGCCAATTCATTCTGGGACCCAAGGTGGAGGAGCTGGAAGAGCAGATTGCCGCCTATACTCAGGCGCCCTATGCGGTCGGCGTCTCGTCCGGCACCGACGCTCTGCTCCTGGCCTTGATGGCGGCGGGCATCGGACCCGGCGACGAGGTCATTACCTCGACTTACACTTTTTTCGCCACAGCGGGTTCCATCGTACGCATGGGGGCTAAACCGGTGTTTATCGATATCGACCCGGTGACCTTCAACATGGATGTGACAAAAATCGAAGCCGCCATCACGCCCAAGACCAAGGCTATCATGCCCATCCACCTGTACGGGCAATGCGTCGAAATGCCGCCTTTGCTGGAGTTGGCCGAAAAACACAAGCTCCTGGTAATCGAAGATGCCGCCCAGGCCATCGGTTCGGAATATCTGGAACGGCGCGCCGGAGGCATGGGAGATTTCGGATGTTTTTCATTTTTCCCGACCAAAAATCTCGGAGGGTTCGGAGACGCCGGGATGGTTACCACCCGTTCCAAAAAGTTTTATGAAAAACTGAAAATCCTGCGGGTGCATGGAATGGAGCCGAAGTATCACCACAAAATGATCGGCGGAAATTTCCGCATCGATGCCCTGCAGGCGGCCATTATCCTCGCCAAGCTCATTCATCTGGAGGAATGGATCGATGACCGCCGTAACAACGCGCAACGGTATCTCAGACTCTTTCAGAAATTAGCTTTAACCGATCAGTTTTCCATGCCGATGGAAATTTTCCCGAGGCATGTGTACAACCAGTATGTGGTGCGGGTTCATTACGACCAAAGGGATGAGTTGAAGAAGTTCCTGAACGATAATAAAGTGGGTTGTGAAGTGTATTATCCCATCCCTCTGCACCTGCAGAAATGCTTCAAAAACCTCGGCTACAAAAAGGGGGATTTCCCGGAAGCTGAAAAAGCCGCGGCGGAAACGCTGGCCCTGCCGGTCGCCAACGAGGTCACCCCCGAGAAACAGGAATTTGTGGTTAAAAAAATCCGGGAATTTATTTCCAGAGACGAATGATAAATTTCCTTGTTTATGCGGCGCTCGTTTCCAGTTTTTGACTCAACTCCGTAAGAAAAGTCCAGCAATCTCCCGTATCAAATGCCGCGACCCAGCTGGCCTCCAAGGTAACTTCCGATCTATTGCCTTGCAGACTTTTGAATCCCAGCCTGATCTTGGCGAGCTTTATCGAAAAATCCCCTAAAATATGACCCCTCACGAAATATACTCTTCCATCTTTCTCCGAAGATTTCTTGAACCCGAAGGAAGCCAACTTTTTCTCCAGCGCCGCCGGGTCCGCCAAATCGGCGGCAAGCGTGATTTCTGTTTTGTATTTGGGGAGTAGCGCGACCGAAGGCTTGGTCGCCAACAATTCGCTATAGGGGATCACCTTGTACACCACGGTAATAATCACCAGCGCCACAGCCACACTGATTATCAGATCCATTTTCTCTCCTCACTTTTGATATTCACAGCGCCTAAGCGCGCCGGAATTTTTGGGCTATGGGGTTGCGCCTGCCGGACCCGAAGGCTTTGGCCGTTACCTTGAGGCCGGGCGCGGCCTGGTTGCGCTTGTATTCGTTTTGATCCACCTTGCGCGCCACTTCCCGAACGGTCTCGCCATCGAAACCTTCTTCGATCAACCGTTCGACGGACCAGTGCTTCTCGACATAACCTTCGAGAATGGGATCGAGCACCTCGTAAGGCGGCAGGCTGTCCTGATCGGTCTGGTCGGGCTTCAACTCCGCCGTCGGCGGACGGTCGATGATCGCTTGAGGAATGATTTCACCGTCGCGGTTGAGCCAGCGCGCCAGGGCGTAAATCTTCATCTTCGGCACATCGGAAATCACGGACAACCCTCCGGCCATGTCGCCATAGAGCGTGCAATACCCCACCGACATCTCGCTTTTGTTGCCGGTCGAAAGCACCATGCTCCCCAGCTTGTTCGACACCGCCATCAAAATATTGCCGCGAATGCGCGCCTGGATATTCTCTTCGGTAACGTCTTCCGCCATCCCCGGAAAAAGCGGGCTCAACGATTTTTTGTACTCGTCAAACAATTCCTTGATGGGCACGACAGAAAACGCAATGCCCAGATTGCGGGCCAGACGTTCCGCATCGGAAATACTCCGGGAGGCCGTGTACTGGGAGGGCATGCTGACGCTCATTACATTCCCGGCCCCCAATGCCTGCACCGCAATCGCCGCCACGACGGCGGAATCGATTCCCCCGGAGAGGCCGATCACCGCTTTTTTGTAACCGCATTTATGCAGATAATCGCGCACCCCCATCGCCAGAGCCCTGAACATTTCCTCCTCGCCGCATTGCGGAGTGGGACGCCGGTCCCCCTGGCCCTGTTCCAGATCGGCCAGCACGCAATCTTCCTCGAAGCCCCTGGCTTGCGCGATGACTTCGCCGGCGCCGGACAACGCAAAACTGTGGCCGTCGAACAACAGGTCATCGTTGCCGCCGACCTGATTGACCAGAACGAACGGCACCCCGAATTTCCCGGCAATATGTTTTCCCAGTTGCAGACGGGTTTGCCAGCGGCCGATGCGGTAGGGCGAGGCGGAAACATTCAGGATGATTTCCGCCCCTGCGTGAATCAAGGCCTCCACCGGGTTGGATTGATAGATGTCCTGATCGCAAAAATCCGGAAAGTTCCAGATGTCCTCGCAAATGGTGATGCCCAGTTTCCGGCCGGATAACTCATAGACGATGGGCCGGGTCCCGGCCTGAAAGTAGCGGGTTTCATCATACACATCGTAGGCAGGGAGGAGCACTTTGTCGGCCTGGGTCAATATCTTGCCGTTTTGAAACAGCACGGCGGAATTGGTCAGGCTTTTGCCGGGGCCGCCCTCGCGTTTCCCGACATGACCCATCAAAACCGCCGGTCCCTGAATGCGGGCCACCAGGGTCGCCAGCGTTTTTTGGCCCTCGGAAATAAAATCCGGTTTGTAGAGCAGATCCCGGGGAGGGTAGCCGGTCAGGGCCAACTCGGGAAAAACCACCAGCCCGGCCCCTGCCTTTTCCGCCGTCCGGCACGCTTCCTCAATTTTCCGCGCGTTTCCCGCGAGGTCGCCGATGGTGGGATTCAATTGAGCCAGGGCAATTTTCAATGCGGTTCGCTCCATA